>JAGIAB010000063.1:2265-11437 GCA_017745135.1 Flavisolibacter sp. | reverse complement strand
GAGTCACGGAGAAGAAGCTCTTTCTGTGCAGCTCCGTGCCTCCGTGCCTCCCTGGTTCAAATTTCTTAGGATAGAGAAGTCTTTCAAGTCAGTAATGACACTTGCAAAATGTTGATTAGAATTACCGAACGATGCAGTGAGTGACACAAGTAAAGCCGATAGTAGCAACATAGCTAAGTATATTAACAGTTAACATGTGGTTGATCGTTAACAAAACCTGTACAATAAAGATTGCATAGTATTTGTTTCATTAAAGAGGAGAAGGTCTTGTATGAATTATGTAGATATTATTCTCCTACTTGTAATGGCCTTGGCTGTTTGGGGAGGATGGAAAAAGGGATTTATCATCGGCAGTATTAATCTGATTGTTTGGATTGGAAGTTTGCTTGCGGGCTTCTTCTTTTACCAGTACGCGGGCAATTTTTTAAAAGAAACCTTTCCTCGTTTAGGTGTATGGACATTGCCCATTGCTTTTTTTTCTATCGTTGTTCTTTCGCGACTTGTTCTCGGTGCCATTTTTAATTTGATATTACGCAACACTCCCGAGAAAACCCATGCTCATGGAGTGAACAGGTTCCTGGGAATTTTTCCGGGCATCGTTAATGGAATTATTTACACAACAATTATTGCTGCCTTGCTGTTGAGTGTTCCTTTAATGTATGGCATCACTCAAAAAGCAAAAGAAAGCTCGTTAACCAAAAAACTTGCAGTAAATGTCGGCTGGCTCGATGATAAGCTTTCTCCCATCTTTGACGAAGCTGTAAAAAAATCCTTGTCACGCACTACTGTTGAACCGGAGTCGGATGAAACTGTAAAATTGAATTTCAAAGTAAACGACGCTAAAGCAAGACCTGATCTTGAAATGAAAATGCTTGAACTGGTAAACGAAGAAAGAACAAAACGAGGGCTAAAACCTTTACAATGGGATCCTGAAATTCTTCCTGTAGCAAGAGCTCATTCGCAGGACATGTTTGCACGAGGCTATTTTTCGCATTATACGCTTGAAGGAAAAGATCCTTTCGACCGGATGAAGCTTGCAGGAATTAAATATTATTCTGCCGGTGAAAATCTTGCACTCGGACCCACCTTAAGCATTTGCCATGAAGGTTTGATGAATTCTCCGGGCCACAGGGCAAACATTTTGAATCCCAGTTATGGCCGTGTTGGAATTGGAATATTGGATGGTGGTGCTTATGGTTTGATGATTTCCCAGGAATTTAGGAACTGATACGTGAATGGTGAATGGTGATTCACGATCATATGGTAGTTAGTAGCAAAACAATTATTGATGATTAATTATTGATTATTGGCTGACGCTTACAACCATGAGTTTCTTCAATAATTAATAATGAATAATGAATAATCCACTCAGTAAATTGACAGTTATTGCTTTTCCAGGTACTTCACTACGGCAAGTCTTACATCCGATCTTGGATCAGTAATGGAAGTAACTGCATCATATGTTTTTACAACATCCACATTTGTGGGATTGAGATACTCCAGGTTGGCTTCTTTGCCCGTTAGTAAAAAATCAGTGATGGCTACATGATAGGTTTTTGATGGATCGATGGGAATAGTATTCAATAACCATTTATCATTAGCGTTTACAAGGTTTTCATTGTACAATAGATAGCCACCGGTGCCAATGTTCTTCTTGCCTTGCTCGAGGGTTTTGATCAAAAGGCTACCTTTCATATCCACTTCACGAATGCCGCCGCCAAAGGGAAGAGCCCGAATGACATCATATTCTGTTACAGGCGCCTGCAGTATATCATCAACACGAATAGATCCTGAATTCATTAATACCACATCGGCATTGGGTACCGCATCAGCAATGGAAGCCACAATCAGCTTGGTAAGGTTGGTGGGATGACTTCTTACTTCTGATTCACGTCCATCCAATGGCTCGCCCTTACTGATCAAAACTTTTTTAGCATCAAAGCCGAGTGAGCTGTAATTTTTTTCAGCTATGTCCTGCCATTTTTGAACCACTGCGTTGGCAACACTGTCAATGCCAACGGTTTCATTCAGCTTTTCCAATTTTGGAGTGACCTTTATTTTGTTCTTCTTTTTATTAATGGCAAGGTTGATCACATAAGCAGACTTCGCATTAGCCATTGCTTTAGTGATGTATATATTTCCTACTTTTTCAAATCGCTGATCGTGCTCGTGACCACCAAGTATTGCGGCCAGTCCCGGAATTTCTTTCGCCAATCTTTCATCTTCCTCTATGGATTGGTGTGTAATGGCAACGACCGCATCTACTGAATCCTTCAACTGGTTATAAAGATCTTTTGCAGTAGACAAAGCATCCGTATAGCTTACATAATCCGCTTTGTTAAACGGCAGCACCACGCTAATAAAACCAATTTTTGCAGAAGTGCCGTCTGCATCTTTCACGTTCAAAACAAAAGTTTTGGGAATAGTGGTATTGCGGTAAGTGAAAGGAACCACTCCTGAAGCTGTTTTATGAAAAGCATTGGAAGAGATCCATTGAAAATTGGACTCGTTGATTCTTTCCTGCAGTTCGCTTTCTTTAATATCAAATTCGTGGTTGCCGAAAATTGCGAAGTCCATTCCTGCTGCATTCATGGCTTCAACCATTTGCTTGCCGCGGATGGCTTTGCCTTCGTATTGCAGGCTGTTGTAAACAGAGGGGCTTACAAAATCACCGGCCATTACCAGGAAAGTATTTGGGTTTTTTTGCTTGTACTCTTTTTTCAAGGTCGCCACTCTTGCCATTCCCCCTTCCTTACCTCCCGATAAAGGAGCAATTTCATAAACATCATTAATTTGAACAAAGGTTATATCGATCTTCCGATCATCCTTTGAAAGGGCTTTCCTTGTAGACGAACAGGAGGTCAGAACCAACATCACAAAGGCGAGGCGCAGGAAATTTTTCATGGTACAAGCTGATTTGCGGCGTAAGTTAAGTACAAATTGAAACGGGTGCATTGTTCCGCTTATGATGGCAGTTATGAGTTTTGAAATTTAGTTTCTACCTTTTGATCACCAAAACCACCATTTATGTATGCCTTCACAGACCTCAACTGGTTGCATATACTTGTAGCCACCATCGCCTATTTTGCTTTAGGCGCTATTTGGTATTCTTTCCTGTTTCAGAAACCATGGATCCGTTATCAAAAGATTGACACCAGCAATCCTGGTGCAAGAAAAGGTGCAGGCATGATCATGCTTGTAGGTTTCATTTGGACTTTTATTATGGTTACAGGAATTGCTGTTCTTGTTTCAAGAATTCCTTTGTACGGAGGAGTATTATCAGGCCTGAAATTGGGTTTGACTATGGGTATTCTTTCTGCACTCGCTATCAGCATGACGTATTTATATCTGAAAAGACCTCCAGGCCTTCATTTGATCGATGGCCTTTATCATGTATTGGGACAAATCATTGCTGCCATTATCCTGGTAGTTTGGAAATAATTAGTTTCCCGGGAGTACAGCCAGCATAGGATAATACTCATAGCTGTTTATTTTATTGGCGGGATCACCGGCGATGAAATCATTTACTTCCTGTTCATCGTTTACGGCAAGCACACCAAAGCCATAAACAGCATTCGGATCAAGAACCGGCCCAAAGACCACTACCTTTCCCTGGTCCATGTAATTTTTCCAGTAGGCAGTGTGTTGCTGCATGATTGATTTTTCTTCATCAGTCATTGTTTGTGCAAAATCAGGACGTGAAGGATTCAGTTTTAAAGCAAAATATTTTTTGTTCACTGTATCGCTATTGTATGCAATTGAAGATAATTCATTCAGTCAAATAAAAAATCCCACAACATTTGTGGGATTTTTATTTCAATTATTTGATATGAATTATTCAACCTTTGTAACCTTTACCACATTGGTTGGTAAATGTAAATGCACCGGTGTACTTCCTGTGTTGACCACAATGTTGCCCGGTTTTAAAAATCCTCTTTCTTTTAAAATATCTATCTGGTCAAAGATGATATCGTCAAGACTATCTTCTTCCGCATAATGAAATGCACGAACGCCCCAGCTCAAGCTCAATTGGTTGACCAATCCGCGTTCTTTTGTGAAAATAAATAAAGGAGCTTTCGGACGATAACTGCTTAACATGAAAGCGGTGTAACCGGATTGTGTCATGCCCACTAATGCATCAGAATTTACATCGCTTGCGAGTTTACAGGCATTATAACAAATTGCATCGCTTATGAAAGAAGGAGAGTGGGGTTGAGGTTGTAAACTGTCTTCACGATCATACCGGTATTCAGTTCTTTCCACTTCCATAATAATCTTTCTCATGGTCTCAACAACCAGTTTCGGATGTTGGCCGGTAGCAGTTTCTCCACTTAACATTACGGCGTCTGCACCTTCCAGTACCGCATTGGCCACGTCTGTGATCTCGCTGCGGTTGGGTTTACTGCGGTCGATCATACTTTCCATCATTTGCGTAGCAACGATCACAGGCTTTGCACGGTGAATACATTTATTGATAATGTTGCGCTGGATCATGGGAATTCGTTCAACAGGCAATTCCACACCCAGGTCGCCGCGGGCAATCATCACAGCGTCGCTTTCCACAATGATGTCGCGAAGGTTATTAACAGCTTCAGGCTTTTCAATTTTCGCAATGATCTTCGTTCTGCTTTTTCTTTCATTCAGTTTGTAGCGCAATAATGTAATATCTCTAACATTTCGTACAAAAGAAAGGGCTACCCAATCCAGTTCCTGCTCAATAATAAAATCAAGATCTTTCAAATCTTTTTCAGTCAAAGCAGGCAAAGAAATTTTTGTATCGGGCAGATTCACTCCTTTTTTGGAAGATAAAAATCCTCCCATGGTTACTTCTACCTCTACATCGTTATTCTTCCGGATTTTTTTTACAACTACTTCAAGCTTTCCATCATCGATCAAAATCTTGTTGCCAACTTTTACGTCCTTGTGCAGATCGGGGTAAGAAACATAAATGCGGTCTTTATTGCCAACCAGTTTTTCATTGGTGAAGGTGAGTGTGTCGCCGGGTGCGATTTCCATACCCCCGTTTTCCATTTCACCTACGCGAAGCTTGGGGCCCTGCAAATCACCCAAGATGGCAATATTGTACGGTTCTTTGATGTTGATTTCACGGATGTAGTCGATGATTCTTTTTTTATCATCTTGATCACCGTGTGAAAAATTCAGACGGAATACATTTACTCCACATTTAACCAATTCCAGCAATTTTTCATAAGTATCGCAAGCCGGGCCAACAGTAGCCACGATCTTGGTGCGGTGATAGCTATGTTCAATACCAGCTACTTTATCCATGTTGCTGTGGTAATACTTTTCTAGTTTGTCTGCGTATTCGCTCATAAAAATTTCCTTATTTCCGGATTTTACCGGAAAACTTAGATTTGAAGTGATGGGATTTTGATAATGCGTTCATATATCATTCCAAAGAGCAAAGCTCATTAGAATTTCAGTACAAAGGTGTGATGCAACAGAAGTAAAACGTAGCGCTTCTGAGGCTGCACATTTTTTAAATTTCAGGCGCTAAATTAATTTATGTTCTCTAAGTTGTAAGAAATATTAGCTCGCCAATATTTTTACAATTTTCATCCACTCATCGCTAACGGTTCCTTTTCTTTTTCCCACATTTTCAAGTGGAACATAATTCATTTTATTATTAAGTATACCCACAAACACATTATGTCGTCCATTAATCAAACATTCAACCGCATGATAGCCCATCCGGCTTGCAGTTAAGCGGTCAAGACAAGTGGGAGCACCTCCGCGTTGAATATGTCCAAGAATACAAACGCGGGTTTCAATTTGTGGCATTCTTTCCTTCACCAGTTTGGCTACCTCATCGGCGCCACCAAACTCATCGCCTTCGGCAACTACAATCAGGTTAACCAGCTTTTGTCTTTTTTGCTTTTCCAAAAGAGAAGACAAAAGGTCTTCTATATTGGTTTTGCGTTCAGGGATCAAAATGTTTTCGGCGCCTGTGGCAATACCGCTGTGTAAAGCAATATAACCGGCATCTCTTCCCATTACTTCAATAATGAAAAGGCGGTCATGTGCATCGGCTGTATCCCTGATCTTATCAATAGCTTCCACAGCAGTATTTACGGCCGTGTCAAAACCAATGGTAAAATCAGTGCCCATAATATCCTTATCAATTGTACCGGCCAAACCAATACAGGGAATGTCGAACTCCTTGCTAAAAGCCACGGCTCCGCGGAAGGAGCCATCACCACCGATGATCACCAGGCCATCGATGCCATGTTTTTTCAGGTTTTCATAGGCTATTTTGCGGCCTTCCGGTTTCAGGAACATTTTACTGCGGGCTGTTTTTAAAATGGTACCTCCGCGTTGAATAATATTGGCAACAGAGCGGCTTTCCAGTTTGTGAATATCATCTTCAATCAGTCCCTGGTAGCCACGCATGACTCCAAATACATCCAGCCCATAATAAATACCAGTCCGAACCACGGCCCTGATTGCAGCGTTCATGCCGGGCGAATCGCCGCCCGATGTTAGGACGCCTATGCGGCTAACTTTTTTTTCCATTCGTTTTCAAATTACAAGTTGAGATCTTCAATAGGTTTTGTCCAAATGTCAAAAATAAGATATTGTACCAAAGCATATGGATGACACACATCAATTGTCGATATGACAAATATTTTTTTCTCTCTTTCCTATCCATTGAAACACAAAATTTTGTACATCTGTAAAAGAAAAAACCCACTGTAGAAACAGCGGGTGCTAACGATTGCTTGCTATATGAATAGAGATTCTTAAGTCTGATTTTTGAAATGAGTGATTCTGTATTTGCGTTTGAATCATTCATCTGAGAACAAAAATAGCAGCAGGTGTGTTCTTATTTTTTCTAAAATTGGGATTGTTTTACAATGTTGAAGGGTAGGTGGGTGTAATGAAACGCTTTGTGGTACTGCATTTTAGCGAAAATTCGATACGATGCCCAACTATTTTAGCGATTCAATAAATGTGCTGAATGGGTGATATTTTCGCAAAAACAGATTAATTAAAAACTGGATTATGGATAAAGTAAGGAATTTGCCTCTCAGAAAACGAATTGCACTGGTTGCTCATGATCATAAAAAAGCCGACCTGATCGATTGGGTTACTTATAATAAAAAAGTTTTGGTGCAACATGACCTGGTAGCTACCGGCACCACCGGGAAAATGTTGCAGGAAGAATTAAACTACCCGGTTAAAAGATTATTGAGTGGTCCTTTAGGCGGCGATCAGCAAATTGGGGCCCTGATAGCTGAAGGCAACCTGGATATTATCATTTTTTTCTGGGACCCAATGGAACAACAACCGCACGATAGTGATGTAAAAGCTTTGCTGCGGCTGGCCGTTACCTGGAATATTATCATTGCCTGTAACAGAACTACCGCCGATTTTGTGTTGACTTCTATTTTAATGAATGATGATTACCCGCTTGTACTCCCGGATTATTCGGGTTATTTGAACAGGAAAATAACATCTATCTAACAAAAAGGTGAGGATGACCTCACCTTTAAAACTTTTTCAAGTAATCATTTAACGGTTTCCTTTTGAGCCTGTACCAGTACGTAGTGTGCCGGAAATACTTTGGGCTGTACCATGGGAATGTCATTCTTTGTGATCAACGGCATCAATGTTTTTCCAAACTCATCGAAAGCCTCCTGGGATTCCCAAACATCCACAACAAGTAATCCTCCATCTGGTGTTTGTGCGCCAACATGAGAGATCATTCCTTTTGGATGAGTATGACCTTTTGCTCTTAAGTCATTCCACACGCCATCATATTGTTCCAGGCTAACATTAGGAAAGTTGAATTGAATAACTACCTGTTTCATATGTAAAGTTTTAGTGAGCTTTTGAAAATGTTTCCGGTAGTTGCTTAGAGGGCGGAGCAGAATGCTGTTAAAGGTAGAATGAAAAGAAAGCCCCTTCCAAATATTTTTACTGTTGAGTGGGAAATAAAAAGCAGTGTCCAAGGCACTGCTTTTTATTGAAACTTTAGCTAATTAGTATTTTGTTAACTCAGGTTGCACTTCGTCAATCCAACCAAGAATACCACCTTTCAGATTGTACAGGTTTGTAAAACCGAATTTTTCTTCCAATTCATGAATGGCTTTGGTGCTGCGGCCTCCCATTTTACAATGCACGATCACTTTTTTATTGCGGTCAATTTTATCTGCATTGGCAGAAACGGTTGCGAGAGGAATTAATTCGCCGCCGATGTTTGCAATTTCATATTCATGAGGCTCACGAACGTCAATGATCTGGATATCTTCACCACGTACCTGCAGCTCGTATAATTCTTTTGCTGTAATTTCTTTGATGGATTTTTCAACTGCTTTCACTCCGCAGAATTGTTCGTAGTCAATCAATTCTTTAATGGTTGGATTCTCTCCATTCAAAGGATTGGCAACATTGCGTTTGATCTTAAACGTCCTGCTTTCAAAATTCAAGGCGTCGAAAATATAGAAGCGGCCACTCAGTGTTTCTCCAATTCCTGTAATGACTTTAATAACTTCTAAAGCCTGCAAGCTTCCAATGATACCGGGAAGAACGCCCAGCACACCGCCTTCTGCGCAACTGGGAACTAATCCGGGAGGCGGAGGAGTGGGATAGAGGTCGCGGTAGTTGGGACCTAACACTCCATCTTTATCCTTGTAATTGAATACTGATACCTGTCCTTCAAACTGGAAAATGGAACCGTACACATTTGGTTTGCCTAATAACACGCAGGCATCATTTACCAAATAACGCGTTGGAAAGTTATCGGTTCCGTCTGCAACCACATCGTAGCCCCTAATAATGTCCAAAGCATTTTGCGAGGTCAATTGCTCATTATAAACTTTGATGGTGATATGCGGATTCAATGCTTCCAAACGTTGTTTCGCAGCTTCCACTTTAGGTTTGCCAATTTCGTCCACGCCAAATAAAACCTGGCGTTGAAGATTGCTATCGTCCACCACATCAAAATCAATAATGCCGATAGTGCCAACACCTGCTGCAGCAAGATAAAGAAGCGAAGGACTTCCCAATCCGCCCGAACCAATCACCAAAACTTTTGCTGCTTTTAATTTCTTCTGTCCTTCAAATCCAAAATCAGGAATGATGATATGCCTGTCGTAACGGGACAGTTCCTCTTTGGAAAAATGTATGTTCTCGGTGCTCATGTTTTTGT
>JAGIAB010000063.1:0-2255 GCA_017745135.1 Flavisolibacter sp. | reverse complement strand
GGTGGTGCGGGCGGGTTCCGCCTGCAATAGCCGGAACAATGCTGATAACGGTTTCTTCTTTTACCGGAGTCTGGTCTTGCTGAAGGCTGCGAATGTCTTCATCTCCAACAAATACATTTACAAAAGAGCGGATGTTTCCCTGTTCGTCCAGTAAATGCTTTTTCAGGTCAGGAAAATTAAGTGTGAGTTCATCCACCACTGCTTTTACATTATTTGCATTGATATTGATTTTTGCTGTGTTGCCGGTGAATTTTCGTAACGGTGTAGGAATAATGATTGTCGCCATTTTAATTGTTTTGATTTATGATCAATTGGTTTTCGATGGTCTCTTCTTCGAATTGAAAACTTTCGTTCAGTTGCCAGGAGCGGATGTCCCTAATCTCATTCTCTTTCACAGAGATGATGATGTAAGAAAAATAAGGCTGTGCGGCTACTCTGTCGTGTTCAGATGGAATAGCCGGGTGATTCGGATGAGAATGATAAACACCTAATAACTGCAATCCATTTTCATCTGCAAATCTTTCAGCGTTTAAATAATCTTTTGGAGAGATTTCAAATCTCCTTTTCTTATCGCCTTCCTTGGAATTATTTACGATCAGAACATCAGTGATAATTCTTTCCTCATCCACTTCTCTTCCAAAGAAAAATCCGCAACATTCATCAGGAAAACTTTGAAGCGCATCCCCGTACATTACATCCAATGGTTTTTGTTCAATTACAATCATGCTATAAAATTTTTTTAATGACTTCGCTGTATTTATCTGCATTATCCGGTAACACGGTTACTACAACACCTTCCTCTATTTCATTGATTACTTTCAATGCGCCTGCAATGTTGGCTGCAGAAGATGGACTCAATAATAGACCTTCATGTTCTTTCGCAGCTTTGATGATTTCGTATGATTCTTCTGTACTCACTTCACTATTTTTATCAGCAAGGGAAGCATCATAGATCTTTGGGACAATGGCTGTTTCCATATGTTTCCATCCTTCCAGTCCATGCATGGCAGAATCGGGTTGAAAGGATACCAGTTGAATACCCGGATTGAATTCTTTTAGTCTTCTTCCTGTTCCTACAAAAGTGCCGGTAGTACCTAAGCCCGCAACAAAATGAGTGAGATCAGGAAGGTTGTTGAAAATTTCAACGGCAGTACCATAATAATGTGCTTTCCAGTTGTTCTCATTTTTATACTGGTCGGCATAGAAATATTTGTCAGGGTACTTACGGGCGAATTCCTTTGCCACCTCTTGTGCACCGTCAGTGCCTTCGTATTTTGAAGTGTAAATAATTTCAGCACCTAAGGAAGCAAGGATCTCTTTTCGTTCTTTGGATGCGTTCTCCGGCAGGCACAAAGCCACCTGAATTCCTAAAGCAGAACCGATGGCTGCATAAGCAATACCGGTGTTACCACTGGTAGCATCCAGTAAGGTTTTGTTTTCAGTCAGTTCCCCTTTTTGAAGCGCATCCAAAAAAATGCGGTAAGCCGCACGACATTTAACACTGCCGGATAATTGCTCCCATTCTTTCTTTACCCAAAGCTCAACGCCCTTTTTAGAAACAAGATTTTTTATCTGTACAAGAGGTGTATTACCAACCTGGGCACTCAGTCGTTTTGCTTTGTTAAGAACCTTTGAATTGAATTCCTGAACTATCATATTTAAATTAAAAAAGCCCCACTCGGTGGGGCCATTACTATAATCAGGTATAAAATTATATTCAGCTATCCACCATAACAATATTGTTGTGTACAACAACAAGCGCAGCAACAAATAGTATGGCAGAATTGTTTTTTCATTTCAGAGTTAAAGATAGACAAGAAATCTTTTTACAAAACCAAAAGGAAAAATCTTAAGAGTAGATTTTGACAAATAGTTGACGTTTCGGCTGAGTCTTGTCGCGTTTCCGCGTAACCTTTGATCCCTTAAACGGAGGATTCCGCATTTATAAATTCTTTTACTTTTAAAGAATAATTCAGAATAATGAAGTTGTGGCTTGTATTGTTCTTCTTTCCTTTCACTTCTTTCTCTCAACAGTTCTCACAAAAAGAAATTAACCGGTACAAATCCCAGGCGCAAAGAGTAACCATCATTCGAGATAACTGGGGAGTTCCTCATATTTATGGCAAGACAGATGCTGACGCCGTTTTTGGATTGATGTACGCTCAGTGTCAAGAAAATTTTTTCAAGGTTGAAGAAAATAATCTTGAAATGATGGGAAGGCTATCTGAGGTATATGGCGAAAGCCAGTTGTACAA
>JAGIAB010000639.1 GCA_017745135.1 Flavisolibacter sp. | reverse complement strand
GTTCTTAAACTGCTCAAAATATCCGGCGCTTTCGCCATAAATGGCCAGGCCTTTGGTGTATTTAAGTTGACCCGAAATCAATTCGTCATAGTCACTTTGAATTTGAAGAACCTCCGGTGGTAATGATTTTTTCTTTCGCTTCTTATCCGATCCAGGAGTTGCAATGGCAACGCCATTTCCTTTAATAGTTTTTGGTGTATCGGGTAAAAGCTGTTTTAACGTCAGATCCTTCTTGCTGATTTCAAAATTTGTTGTGTCGTTGAATTTGTTGTTTTCTAATGTATTTACTTGAACCACTTCATGATTCTGGTGGGTTTTATCAGCCTTCATATGCTGCAGCATACCAACGCTTACGACAACTATTATACAGGCGGCGCTTAAGTATAGCATTCTTTTTTTGATAGTGAGGACATGCTGCTGTCTTTCAACCGTAATCACTCTATTGATTCTTTCCCATGATTGTGCATCGGGAGCTTCTATATTTAGGCCATTTTTATTTTCAGTAATACAGCTTTTCAGCAAGTCATCTTCCGGTGCTGGCAAATTGTTCTTGATATCTGCCCATGTACTAACGTTTGGCTCATCAACATTCAATTGATCAATCTGTTCCTGTATCTTGTTTTTGAGCTTATCCATTCGATGCCATTTTTTTGAGAAGTATACCTTGTAATAATCGTTTAGCCCTGTTATATTGACTTTTACTTGTGCCTGCGCTAAGCCCCAATTCACCTGCTATTTGTTGATGTGTATAATCTTCAATAGCGTACAAAACAAATATCTGACGGCAACCTTCAGGTAGTTGTTTGATGGCATGGTGCAGTTCTTCCATGCTAATGTTTTCCCAGCGGTCTTCGTTAGATTCATTTGCCAGGCCTGCTTCAACCATCATCACTCTTCCGAAATTGTTTTTCTTCTTACTATGGGCAATACACTGGTTGATCATAATGCGCTTTAGCCATCCTCCAAACATTTCTGCATCTTTTAGCTGGTGTAGCTTTGCAAATGCAGTAATAAAACCTTCCTGTAACAGATCATGCGCATCTGTTTCATTGCCACACATCCGGATGCAGAGATTGTACATGGCTTTGCAATACTGGTAATAAAGAGCTTCCTGCGCAGATAATTCTCCCTTTCTGGCACTTTTAACAAGTGTAAGCAGTGTATGGTTTTTGCTGTTCAAATGTTGTGATACAGTAATAGGAGACTAAACCTATAAAAAGGTTGGAATTTGAGGGGAGGTTTTTTAAAAAATTTCTCTTTGTTCTATAGAATTGGTTGTTATATGCTTTAGACAAACCTTTTTCAAAAAGTGACTACGAGGCCTATATTAAGACGAGTCCTTCCGTGCGACCGCACCTAAGTAAAAATTTTTATTAACATTCCTCAACCTAGTCCGGTAACGATTTAAACAGAAACTTCCTAACTTGCCTGTTCTTCTGGAAAATTTGTTTAACTCGATTATAATCACTTAAAACTGAAAACCATAAACCATGATCTCAGGACATAATTTTATTGGATTTGAAAAGAAAGCCTCGGGCGAAAAAAAATTATATGCCTTTAGTACAGTAACAAAGGAAAATCTTCCCGGCGAATTTGCTGTAGCAACAGAACAGGAAATTCAGCAGGCCATTGCAAAGGCTGACAGCGCATTTGAAGTTTATAGGAAAACTTCTTTTGAAGAAAGAGCAGAATTTTTAGACACCATTGCAGATGAAATTATGCAATTGGGTGATGAACTGATTGAAAGAGCTCACCTGGAATCCGGCTTGCCGCAGGCACGAATTACAGG
>JAGIAB010000638.1 GCA_017745135.1 Flavisolibacter sp. | reverse complement strand
GACCACAGCCTGGTAATTTTTCATTAAGATATGCCTGGTCTCCTGTGGCAATCCCATATAATGAAAGACTGCCTGACTTTCGGGAACATCAAAATAAAAATACACTTCCATTCTCCGGTCATGCGTATGCGCCGGCATCGTATTCCAAACACTTCCTTTATCAAGAATGGTTAAGCCCATTACCAACTGGCAACTTTGAATTCCATTTTTATGAATGTACCGGTAGATGGTTCGTTGATTGCTTGTTTCTAATGAGCCCATGGTGCCGGATTCCGTAGCATTCTTCTGTAACAATTTTGTTGGATACCTGGCATGTGCGGGTGCAGATAAAATATAAAATACAGCAGATTGGCTGGCATTTAAAGACGCAAAGCTCACCTTCTGTGTTCCTTTTCCAATGTACACGCAATCTAATTTTGATAGAGTGAATTTTTCTCCATCAACCGTAACAACTCCATCACCGCCAACATTAATGATTCCCATTTCTCTTCTTTCTAAAAAATAATCTGCTCTTAAAATTGGAAAGTTAGAAAGTCCCATTTCTGTATGCGTTGGCATAGCACCACCAACAATCATTCTGTCGTAATGGGTATAAACAAAATTGATCTTGCCGTTCTCAAAAAGGGATTCCAACAGAAAGTTATTTCGAATGGATTCAGTATTGTACCTCTTGTAGTCCTCCGGATGAACGGCATACAATTGTTTCATGCCTAAAAATTTTCTGTGCAAAAGTAACTTCAAAGACGCAAGCAAGACCCGGAGTTTTACGGAAACGTTGCCGGAGATGGAAGAAGAAGTCAGAAGTTGGAGGTCAGAGGTCAGAAGATTTTAGTTTAAGGAGGAGCTTATAATTTTTAGAATGAAGGCGAATTTGGTTTCATCATTCTGACTTCAGACATCCGACTTCCTCACTTGTTCTAATTGCAATAACTTCATCCACTAAACGCCAACAGATGTCTGTAAAAATTGAAGAATCCTGGAAGGAAGTTCTGGAAGATGAATTTAAAAAACCCTATTTTAAACAGATCACTGAACATATAAAAACTGAAAAAGCACAGGGCAAAACTATTTATCCGCCCGGGCCACTCATCTTTAATGCATTCAAACACACACCTGTTGATCATGTAAAAGTGGTGATACTCGGGCAGGACCCCTACCACGGACCAGGACAGGCAATGGGATTGAGTTTTTCTGTTCCTAAAGGCGTTCCGCCGCCGCCCTCACTGGTAAATATTTTTAAAGAACTGCATGATGATGTTGGTATTCCTATTCCAAAAAACGGAGATCTTACGCCATGGGCCGACCAGGGAGTAATGCTGTTGAATGCTTCACTAACGGTTCGTGCACACGAACCCATGAGCCACTCAAAAATCGGTTGGCACAATTTTACCAATTGTGTGATCAGTACCATCTCCGAGCTGAAGGAAAATGTTGTGTTTTTATTGTGGGGAAAATTTGCGCAGGAAAAAAGAGAGTTGATTGATACTAAAAAACACCACATACTTAAAGCAGCACATCCTTCGCCTTTATCAGCAAATAATGGCTTCTTTGGATGCCAGCATTTTTCAAAAACAAATACGTATTTAATGAAGAATGGAATTGATCCGATTGATTGGGCGTTGTAGGCCCCCTGTCCCCCGGTGGGGAGACTTTGGTTGGAGAGACTTTTGTTATTTGAGAGTCTTTAAAGGAAAGAAGTCTGAGGTCAGAGGTAGGAAGTCAGAGGTCAGAGGTAGAAAATCAGAGGATACTACTTGATTTGAAGTGAGTTCTTTTAATAAGAAGAATGATT
>JAGIAB010000637.1 GCA_017745135.1 Flavisolibacter sp. | reverse complement strand
TAATTTGTTTGACGCTATTGATCTGCTAAAACAAAAAAACATCCAGCTGATACTTTGCGGCCACGGACACGCCAACAGGAAGCTAAATTTTGAGGGCATACCTGCAGTGATGGGGCGTTCCAATCTTCGGGCAAAAGATGAAGTGGGTGGATATAATATTGTCACCATCGAAAACAATACTGTTCGTTATAGCGAACGAAATCCGGGTGTTGCAACAAAACCAGTTTGGACTACTGTAAACCTCCAGAATTATCCATTTCAGCAGGAGAATAAATCTTATCCAAGACCTTCTTATGCTATTAATGCTGATTATCCCAATGTAAAAGAAAAATGGAACTACCAGGATAAAAGCGATATTGGCTCAGGCACTTCATCCAACAACAAATTGATCTTTACTACCAATACCAACGGAGAAATCCTTGCACTGAAAAAGAAGAATGGAAAACCAAAATGGAAATACCAGACAAATGGAAAAATCTATTCCATTCCTGCAGCAAGCAATGGAGTTGTTGTTGCAGGTTCTTCAGATCATTTCATTTATGCGCTTTCGGCAAGCAATGGAAAATTACTTTGGGAGGTTGAAGCCGGTAAAGCCGTTTTAGCGCATCCAGTCATTTACAACAACATTGTCTATACCGGGTCGTCAGATGGGCATTTCAGGGCACTCCATCTTCAAACAGGAAAAGTCATTTGGGATTTTTCTGAAGTGACCGGATTTGTTGTAACCCGGCCTCTTATTTACGATGGCAAAATTTATTTCGGCTGCTGGAATAATGATTTTTATTGTCTTGATATCAGCAATGGAAATTTAATCTGGAAGTGGAACAATGGCAGCAATAATCGCATGTACTCTCCTGCTGCCTGCTTTCCTGTAGCAACAAATAACCGCGTTTTTATTGTTGCACCCGATCGATACATGACAGCATTGAATGCCAACGACGGGAAAGAGATCTGGAGAAAACAAATACCTGATCTGAGAGTAAGGGAATCGATGGGTTTGTCCTCGGACAGTTCACTGGTATTTGTAAAAACCATGGAAGGAAATGTATATGGAATATCAACATCTGCTGATACAATGCAACCCGCCTGGAAAAGTGAAGCAGCACTTGGCTATGAAATTTGCCCGACAGCAATTATCGAAAACAACAATATTGTTTTTGTACCTACACAGTCAGGCGTAACTGTTGCATTGGATAGAATCAGCGGAAAGATTCTATGGAAACATAAAACATCAAATGGATTGATTACAAATTTGCTTCCTGTCGCCAACAATCAAATTGTGGTAACAACGATGGATGGAAAAATTTCGCTTCTGCGTTTTTAAATTGAAGCTCCAAAAAACAAATAGCAAAGTATTATAGCAGTAATAACGCAAACAAGATCTGCCAGCAACATGGCCCCGATAGCATATCGTGTATTCTTAATACTAACCGATCCGAAATAAACGGCAACAACATAGAAAGTGGTATCGGCTGCACCCTGAAAAATACCTGAGAGCTTGCTTGCAAAAGAATCCGGGCCATATGTAGTCATAGTACTGACCATCATACCCCGAGCTGCCCCCCCGCTCAGAGGTCTTATTATTGCTGTAGGCAATGCATCTACAAAACGTGTGTCAGCGCCAAACCATGCAAAGAAGTTTTTCATACCTAAAATCACGGCATCGAATGTGCCGCTTGTACGCAACATACTAACCGCCACTAAAATACCGAGAATGTAGGGAATGATCCGGATGGCTGTATCAAATCCGTTTTTTGCACCATCTACAAAAGCTGAAAACAAATCTATTTTTTTATACAGACC
>JAGIAB010000636.1 GCA_017745135.1 Flavisolibacter sp. | reverse complement strand
ACAGTAATGTGTGCATCAAAGCTGCAGAAGTCATTGTAAAACTCCTGTGACCCATTATAAGGAAAACGGTTCCATCCATCAATATCATCGTAAACAGCAATACGCGGAAAAAAATAAGCAATGAAGGCAGAATTGGAATCAACCTGTCCTGTACGGTTATGCGAACCCTTATTTAAGGTGTAATGATATTTAATTTGGAAACGAATAGATTGTCCATGAGCAAGAGATTGCTTGTTTACGGTCATATTAGTTCCATCAATAGTAAAGCTTCTTCCATCTGCAAGTTTATCATTCGTCCACATAGAATCAATGATCAATCCATCGGTTAAATCTTCAGGAGAAATTTTGGTAAGATGCGGAGTCCCTTTTTTATAAAGATTGGGATAGAGCTTAAACCAAATTTGCTTTAAGGTATCCGGACTATTGTTAACATAGGTAATATCAACACTGCCCGAAATTAATCTTGTGTCCGGTGCAAAACTTACATTCAATTTATAGGATGCAGTATTCTGCCAGTAAGCCTTTCCGGGCTTTCCATCAGCGGAGCGGGTACCTTTTTGATAGGCAGCCTGGATGTTCCTGGGAACAAACAATTGCTGCGAAAAGCATATGCAGGAAAACAAGATGGCAGAAACAGAAAAATAAAACTTTATCCTTACCATGGTAAAACAATGTACTTGCAATTTAGTGGTCTTATGATTTTCCGAGAGAAAGAAATGAAAAAGACCTCTTTCCTGAAACAAAGAATTACCAGGAGAGTTTAGTGAAAAGAAATTAAAGAACCGATCTGCTCAAGATAGGTTTGATCAGTAGTATCAAATGCATTCAATTCTTTGCTATCAACATCCAATACGCCTGCTACTTCATTGCCATGAAAAACAGGAACAACAATCTCTGAACGTGATGCACTGCTGCAGGCAATATGCCCCGGAAATTTTTCTACATCAGGAACGATCAATGTTTTCTGCTGGGCCCAACTGCTGCCGCAAACACCTTTTCCTTTTTTAATTCTTGTACAAGCCACCGGGCCCTGAAAGGGACCAAGCACCAATTCATCCTTCTTTACCAGGTAAAATCCTACCCATAGCCAGTTGAATTGTTCTTTTAAGGCTGCAGCTACATTTGCCAGGTTGGCAATTAAATCTGTTTCGCCTTCAAGCAACCCTTTTAGCTGCGGAATCAATGCCTCGTATTGTTCCTGCTTTGTTCCTGTTACAATGGTTAAATCTTCAGCCATTCAACAAAAGTAAAAACAAAAGCCGCCCGAATGAGCGGCTTTATCAATTCAATATATAAGATCAGTTACCGTTCTGGCGTTGCTGTCTAAGTTGTCTTTGTTCTTCGAAGAAATCGTTCACGGCCTTGATTTGATCTGCTGTTAAAGGGATCGCTTTATACTTTGCAGTGGCTTCAGTTGTTGCTTCATCTTGCTTTTTCTTTCTTTCATCCGCTGACATGTCTCTCATACCAGGACCACGAAGTTTCGATTGAGCCTCCCAACTGATCTCAAGCACTTTGTCCGCAAGTTCAGGACTAAGTTTTGTTTTTTCAATTAATGCAGGTTTTGTACGTTCAAGGTATCTTGCTTTCATTGCTGCAGGATCGCCAAAATTTCCACCCTGAGCATTGGCGTTTGACATTAATACGGTTGTAAAAATTGCAACCAGGACTAACAACTTTTTCATAAATAAATTTTGTGTTTGAAATGGGAAGGTAAAAAGGTAAGAAGTTAAACAAGGTTAAAAACCTATTTGATCTCAAATAAAAGGAACTGCGTGATTTCGTCTTTAGAGAAATTATTGTCTGATACAA
>JAGIAB010000635.1 GCA_017745135.1 Flavisolibacter sp. | reverse complement strand
CACATCATCTTGCATTGTACTTACAACAACTTCTTGTAGTTGCTTTGAGTCTTGCTGTAATTCTATTGTGCCAATGTCTAAGAAGGAGCTTAATGAGCCTACTAAAACTGGTTGTGATTTTAATTCAAAACCCGTGTATGAAAACTGTAAAATATAGTTGCCCGATTTTATGTTACTTAATGTAAACCTGCCTTCTTCGTTGCTTACTGTTCCTGTAACAAAGGCACTATCTTTTTCCGTTTTTAAAACAATGTTTACAAAGGGCAGGATGGTTTTGTCAGTTTTGTTTTTAATTAATCCCGATATGGAAACACCAGTAGTTTGAGTATAAGAAACTGTTGATAAAAACGCTACTAAACAAAGTGATAAAAAGAATTTCATTTGTCCCGGATTTTCTTAGTTAATTATTTGAAAGATAATTTACGCCGTTGGTGTTCCTCTCAGCTTTTGTGCGGTGGCTGCACCAACAACCGAATTTAAGGCTTAGTCCATTACATGAGTAAGCCATTCAAAAAATATCTATTCCTTTGTCCGGGAACCTCCGCTTCATCATCCTGACTAACGGAACCACGATGCCGAACTCCCCGGCAAAGGCAGGCACAGGTCAGGAGACCTGCACAAGCGAAAACCGTTATTTTATTTATAACCTGTAGTTCATTCCAATTGATAAACTCATAAGGTCCGGGTAGCCCGGTATGAAGGAGGCGGAGCATTGAAATTGATTGGATACTGAATACTTGTATTCGAATTCTCCTCCATACCATAAGAATAAGTATTGCCACTGGTTATTTTTGCCGCCTTTAAAGCGGTTTTGATTTTGGTAACCATCTAATTCCAGCCAGTTTCTTCTATAAACGATTGTAGGACCAATGCCGCCATTTAAAATATGTCTGCCTTTTTTCAGCATTCTTGTCCGCACTCCCAAATGAGAGAATCCCCCAGTCCTGGCTGCGCAGTCGGCATACAATGCCTGTGCGGCTTTCATGGACACTACATCTTTATAAATAAAAAATTCATAGGAAATAACACCTCCCAGGTTAAGGACCATGTATGCATCTTTATCCAGTTTGTTTGGCATCAAAAAGGAATTGTCTTTCTCTCCTTTTGGATGGATGCTTAAGCCAAAGTATTTAAAACCAAGGTTATTTTGAGCAGCTAAATTGATCGTCAACAGTGAAAAAACAATTAGTAAAATTCCTCTCATCATTTTTGTCCAGGGTATCGGGTAAAAATTCCAATATTACACTATCTAAATAAATAAACCCTTTTGCACCTTTAGTTTTCCATGCCGCCCGGTGTCTCCTCTCATGGCGTTGTGTGGGACAGTAGGGACACCGGGGAACGAATAGCAATAAACTTCCGGTGTCTCTCATCGCAGAAAGCCGGCCCAGTGAAGATAAGAGGCGAACGGGTAACTGTCCCGGGTCCGCAGCATCAGTACAACTTTCGTATAAATAAATCCTTCATCACAAACTCACAATCAGCACCGGTATCTTCAACTGGTGCCGCACCGCGTCAATCGTTTCTCCGTACAGCCAGTCTTTCATTCCGCTGTGGCCATGGGCGCCAATAATCAAAAGATCGGCATTGGCTTCTTTTACCAGTCGCGGAATTTCTTTTTGCCGGTTGCGGAATCCCAACAGGCTTTCGGCATTGAAACCTTTTTGCTGTAAAAAGGAAACATACTCGTCCAGTTTCTCCTGGTCTTTTCTTGTTTCCAGATCATCGCTCTCCGTACCCAAAACTTTTGCAGAGGCGCTTTCTACAATATGTATCAAAACAATGTTGGTTAATGGGCCTGATTGCTTCACCG
>JAGIAB010000634.1 GCA_017745135.1 Flavisolibacter sp. | reverse complement strand
TGCGTCCACATTAAGCCATGTTGTTCTTGAAGGTGGAAACGAAGGGAATTTTCAAACGGTTTCATCGCTGCATGGTCCTTTCAGGAGTAATGAGATCAGTATTGCAACAAATGCAAATTCTTATTCTAATTATAGGTTGAAGCTTACGAGTCATGCAGGCGTTGTTTCCTATTCGCAGGAGATAAGGGTCAATTCACAAAATCCGTCTGTACTTTTTTGGCCGAATCCGGTAAGCGACAAAATATTTGTAAAAATCAAAACGATTTCAAAAGGAAAACTTTCCTACAGTATTTTGAATCCGCAAGGACAGGAAATTATTAAGTCAGCTATTGAAGTAAATAATGGAGAACAAACCATTTCTATTCCCGTAAAAGATATTCATCACGGAATTTATTATTTAAAAATGACAGGGCATCCTCTGTTACAAGAGATTTCTTTTCGATTTATTAAATAGCTGTTCGTATAAAGAGAGGTCAGCCGTTACTGTGCCTCTTTTTTTATTAGAGTTCCTGCACTTTTCTGCCTTCAATCAATGAGCCAGTCTTTCCAACATGGTCAACAACAAATAGCCGGTTCTAGTCGTCCGGTCACTGCGCCAGGTCGATATATGTTTACGTTGCTCTTGGCGCAAGTTGCCTGGACAGTATAAAAAGAAACACTTTGTTACACTACAGCTTTAGTGTTCGCAAGGTGATAGAATAGCGCTTTTGTTTTACCGGAGCAATGCTGTGTTGCCAATCACTTCTTGCCAATCCCTGCATAATATATAAGGAGCGTTGCTGAACAGGAAAAGAAATAATTGCATTACGGTTTTGTTTGATTTTATCATGGGGCCGCAGCTTAAACGTGCAATCGGAAAGAAGTGAAATGCCGGCAATACTATCAAAAGGAGGGGCATCCCTGTGCCAGTTGATCACAGATCCCGGGGGATATTCAGTGATCAATAATTCTGCGAAAGCTTCTTTTGAAATAGAAAGATGATGGGCAACTTTTTTTAGTAAAGAATCGAACACAGCAGGAATTGCTTTTCCTTTGGACAGGGTTCTTTTTTTAAAACTCCAGTCATAGCCAAAGCTGGCTACTTTTCGCTTTGCTTCATATCCCTGGAAAACAAAGGTGTGCAGTTGGGTTTGTGCAATAGCCTGGAGTAAATATTGTTCTTCTTCTTTAGTTATAAAGTCAGGATGATAAGAAAACCCTTCGGGAAAAATCGTCTCTATGGCAAAGAGTGTATTCACTGTAAACTATCTTCAAAAAACCTGCTAAGCAGAGCTGGTACTAAAATTTACTAAACTGACGGGTTACATTACGCACAGATCAGGAATTAATTAGTAAACCATTTTTAAATTAAAACTCTTAACCATGAAACGGCTTCTAAGCATTATTGTATTAGCAGGTGCATTAACAGCATGTAATAATTCAGCAGACTCAACCGCAGAAAAAAAGGATTCCCTGGATTCACTGGCAAGTGAAAGAAAAGAAATGATTGATTCCAGTGCAGACGTAAGAAAGGATGTGATTGATTCTACTACTAAGCACAAGAAGGAGGCACTTGACCGTGTTGACTCTGCAATGAATAAAAAATAACCTGTATAAAACTTGAAACAATAAGCCTGCACCCGCAGGCTTTTTTCAGTTTTTAAAAGTAAAAGGCCGGATAGACATCCAGCCAGTATAAGTCCAATTCCTTTGAAATCTGTTGCAGATTGAGCAAATCCTAAGCCACCGCTTTTTCAGCTTAAAAAATCTGCAGCTATAATTTTTTGTGGATTGGTTGAGAAAATTTTTCATCAATGGATGAAGTTGTTTGGCATTGTATTGTATTATGGAAC
>JAGIAB010000633.1 GCA_017745135.1 Flavisolibacter sp. | reverse complement strand
CATCGTCAAATGAGCATCCCTGCTTTTTTAATGGAACGAGTTTAGTTTATGATCCGGACATTCTTATTTGTCAAGCGCAAGCGCAATTGCCGTCTGGTCATACTCTCCATATCCCTTCTCAATACTTGTATTCATTTGCTTTTTTAGTTGTTCACCCACAGGCATTGGGGTTTCCACGTTAGACGCCTGTTGCAACGCAAGATTGATATCTTTCAATCCAAGCTTCAAATAAAATTGTGCAGGCAAATAAGTCTCATTTAAAAGCAACTCACTATAGGTACGATAAACCGGCGCACTAAAAAGCGAATTGGTGATCATGTTGATCCATTGTTGTTTATCCAGTCCACTTTTTTCTGCAAGCCTCATCGCTTCTGCCATTGATTCGATTGCAGAAATGATCAGAAAATTATTGCAAAGCTTTGCCACATTTGCCAAAGATGCTTTCTCGCCAAACTCCCACACACCTTCGCCACCGGCTTGCAATAAATAAGGCTTTATTTTTTGAACAGCTTCAGGATTTCCGGAGACTAAAAAATTTAATTTCCTGGCTTCTGCTGCAGATGGTCTTCCCATTACAGGTGCAGCAACATAATGCTGGTTCAATGAAGCATGATGTTCTGCTAATTTTTCGGAAGCAGCAGGCGAAATAGTGCTGATGGAAACGTGAATACCACCTTTCTTCAAGTTGGCTGCAATTCCATCCTCATTCAATGTAACGTCGTTGATGGCAGTATCGTCACTCACCAGCGTAAAAACAATATCGCATTTTGATGCCAGCTCTTTTACGGAGTTACAGGCAGTAGCTCCCTTTGCTGTTAGCGCTTCCATTTTTGAAGCAGTTCTGTTATAAATGTATAGTTGTTTGTTTTCTTCCAAAAGATTCAACGCAACAGGGAGTCCTAAACGGCCGAGACCGATAAATCCTAAGTTCATAAAATGAAATTTAGAGGTCGAAGTTAAAACTCCGGTTAATCGTAACCATCACATACCGGGAAGACGGATGGAAACCGGATAAAATACTGATCATAAGATCCAATGCTGCTACTGTTGTTAGTCCTGAAGCTCAGGGAAGCAATTGTGATAAAACGCTATAATAATTCAGAGGTATTTTTTAGTGTATCAGTTCATCAGAAAAACACAACGTAAATTATTTGCGTTGTGTTTTCGCTGTTACATCTTATTTAGGCCAGGCTCTTTTGTTTTGCCGCATACACACGATTTCTTTTTCCAAGCCAGATCATATTTATTACCAGAGCAAAAATTAAAATCAATAATCCAAAAAATTCTCTTGTTTCTTCAATCCAGGGCTTTGTCGCTTTCATACTTTGTACAATGTTTTCTGCCTGGTGTTCCTGGATCCAATTCAAAACACCGGTTTTATCAAAAAGCAAAGCAATGCCATAACCTGCATAGCCTATTAAGCCAATGATATACAAAACCCGGTTGTATTTTCCTTTTAAAGCCAGGTAGCATAAGAGTGCTCCATATAAATAGATCGGCATCCATATATAAGGATCGGGATCATTGTACTGAAGGGCGGCTGAAATTATAAATGCTACAATAAAAAAAATATTAAGTGCTTTCATGTTTTGGTCTGCTTGTTTCGAACGTTTACTGAAATGATGCGGCTAATTTATTCAATAAAGTAAATGAAGTTCTATCATATTTTAATGTGCGAAGGAAATATTCTTAAATCGTCATAAACTCTTTTTTATACTCGGTTGGTTTTCTCAAAGTGATTTCTTTGAACTGTTTGTTGAAGTTGGAAAGTGTATTAAATCCACACTCATAACAAATTTCTGCAATTGAAGCATCGGTTTCCGTTAATAGTTCAC
>JAGIAB010000632.1 GCA_017745135.1 Flavisolibacter sp. | reverse complement strand
TCAACGGTATGGTCGAATTATTATGAAGAAGCCGGCCAGAGGGGCGATTATCTTGCTGTAAAAAAACAAATCATCAGTGACTGGCTAAGCAGGTTGAATATAAAAACAGTTTTTGATGCGGGAGCTAATGAAGGCGAATTTTCAGAATTGGCTGCCGGTTTTGCAACCTATGTGATCAGTACCGACTCAGACCATAGCGCTATCAGTAAACTCTATCAGAAGGTCCTGCAAAAAAAATCATCAAACATTTTTCCTTTCGTGTTAGACCTTGCCAATCCATCGCCGGCTGTCGGAGTAAATAATAAAGAAAGGCCTTCGTTTTTAGAAAGAATTAAAGTTGATCTTACGCTGGCACTCGCACTCATTCACCATTTAGCTTTGGGAAGAAATATCCCCTTTGAAAAAATTGCTGAAATGTTTTCGTGTGCAGGGAAATACCTGGTTATTGAATTTGTGCCCGGCGAAGATGAGATGGTAAGACTGATGACCTCACATAAAAAAGAACTGCTTCCCGCTTATACTGAAGAAAATTTCCTTACCGCGTTTCAAAAGTTTTTTTTCATACATCACAAACAAGAAGTCAGTGCGAGTGGCAGAACTCTATATTTAATGCAGAAACACAATGAGTAAATTGTTTTCATCTATAAGATCGAAACCTGTCTTTTTGATTTTACTGCCGCTGTTCTTTGTTTTCCGTGGATTCTCTGAGAACTACAATGCTGTGCCATTGAAAGATGCTTTGATGCTATTCTTCCTGTACGTAGGAGCGACTTTACTCTTTTTCTTCGTCGGGTGGCTATTTTATCGCAATATATTGAAAGCAGCTATTTTGTCTTTCACCATCATGGCCTTTCATTTTTTCTTTGGGGCAATACAGGATGTTTTGAAAAGCTTCTTTGATGATTCATTCATCACACGCTATAGTTTTTTAGTTCCATTTTTCATTGTGAATTTAATACTGCTCATTTGGTTTTTAAAACGAACAAAAAAACCAATGGACCGCATTAACATGTATTTAAACCTGCTGCTTGGCATTTTTATTCTTATTGATACAGCCTTGTTAGTGCAAAAAATGCAGCACAGAAATTTGTCAATGAATGTGCGGCCTCACTACAATATTAACTGCGATACCTGCACAAAACCTGACATTTATTTTCTCGTTTTTGATGAATACAGCAGTACTGCGGCTTTGAAAGAAACCTGGAATTATGACAACAGCGACCTTGATAGTTTTTTGATTAGAAAAGGATTCCGGGTATTATCCCATAGCAGAAGCAATTACAACTTCACACAGTTTTCCATTGCTTCTACATTAAATATGGACTATCTAGATATACCAAACCCTTCTGCCTGCACAATTAAAGACTACAACAATTGCTTCGAGCTCATTAAAAATAACCAGGTGTGTTCTATATTAAGCTCCATGGGTTATGAGATTGCCAACTATTCTATTTTTGATATTCAGAAAAACCCAAGCCTTGTTACGGAAAGTTTCCTCCCGCTTAAAACAAAGCTGATCACCTCGCAGACCTTTACCAGTCGCATAAAAAAGGATCTTTTTCACCTTCTGCTTGTTGGGAAATTTGAAATAAAATGGCTATCAAAGGATTTGATCTATGCAACCTATCATAATAATCAAAAAATCATTAACGCTCTTATAAAAGATTCTTCAGAAATTGAAGATCGTCCCAGGTTTGTGTACGGGCATATTACTATGCCGCATCCACCATTCTATTACAACAAATACGGACAGCAAAAAAGCAAAGAAGACATCATCAAAGACGGTGATGATCCTTGATGAAATTGATAAAGTGGGTTCTGATTTTCGCGGCGATCC
>JAGIAB010000631.1 GCA_017745135.1 Flavisolibacter sp. | reverse complement strand
CAGCATACGTGTGTAATTTATTATTTTCACTCCCGATTAAAAAAAGAAAAGATGGCAACATTAGTGATTATGGCCGCAGGAATGGCTTCACGTTACGGCAGTATGAAACAAATACAGCAGTTTGGCCCAGGTGGTGAAACCATTATGGATTATTCAATCTATGATGCGATCAAGGCAGGATTTAAAAAAGTGGTTTTTATCATTCGCAAAGATTTTGCTGAGGACTTCAAAGCTATTTTCGAACCGAAGTTGAAAGGAAGGATCGAGACCGCCTACGTGTACCAGGAAATGGATAAATATTTGGATGGTTATTCCATTCCGGAAGAAAGAAAAAAACCCTGGGGTACATCACACGCCATACTTTGTGCAAAAGAAGCGGTGGACGAGCCTTTTGCTGTTATCAATGCGGATGATTTTTATGGAGCGGATGCTTTTCAAAAAGCAGCCGATTTTTTAAAGAACGATTGCAAACCTGATGTATATGCTATTATCGGGTATCAATTGGCTAATACACTTTCTGAACATGGTACCGTAAGTCGCGGCGTTTGCGAAGTAGATGCGGACAACAATTTGGTTGGCATTAAAGAACGCCTGAAAATATCAAGACAAAATGGTGTAATGGTTGATGAAGAAGCAGAGGATAAAAAAGTGGAAATACCAGAGAATGCAAAAGCATCGATGAACTTTTGGTGTTTTCATCCTTCCATTTTTGATTTTATCCAGGAAGGATTCAAAAAGTTTTTGGATGAAAATATCAGCAATCCCAAATCCGAATATTTAATTCCCTTTACAGCAGATCAGTGGGTGAAAGCAGGCAAAGGTGTAATTAAAGTAATTCCAACTACAGCAAAATGGTTTGGTGTTACCTACAAAGAAGATGCTCCTGTTGTGCAGAGAAGCCTGAATGAGCTGGTGGAGCAGAAAGAATACCCAAACAACTTATGGAAATGATTTAATAAAGAAAATCCCGCCCAAAAGCGGGATTTGTTTTTTATAGAGGTAAGGGTCTGTTTAATTAGGCTACGGAATTGGACCTATCCATGGCTTAATCTACTTTAACCATAAACACGTAATCGCCGATTGTTTTTACCTGTTGCGTACGATCTTTTCCTTTCAGGGCAGAAGAAGTTGGCAGCTTTATGTTTTTGTAGGAACTGTCTTTTTGCAAGGCATTTAAAGCTTCGATGATGTATTTTGAACGTAAGGCAAATACGGCCCCTTCAACTGTATTTTCCTTTTTGGTGAGGATGCCAATGACTTCTCCATTTTTATTAAGGATAGGACTTCCGCTGTTTCCTTTGTTTGCAGCGATGGTAATTTGACAACTTAAAGTATCTCCATCAATTCCAGTTTTGGAAGCAATATATCCATCCCCGTACACAATATCATTGTCTTTGCGGGAATAACCCAAAGTAAATATCGATTCGGCTAATTCACCGCTGCTGCGTTTAATTGAATAGGGTATAAAGGAAGAAGGTTTAAAATTTTTATCAGTGATCTTCAAAATTGCAATGTCTTTCTCCAGGTCTGAATAAATAACTTTTGCACGCAGATCTTTTCCGTTGCTGGATTGAACAGCCACATGTTCGGCGTCTTTAACTACGTGAGCATTGGTAATCAGGTAGCCTTTTGTGTCAATCAAAAATCCAGTCCCACCACTAACGTAACGGATGCCGGGATCAACTGAAGTCTGATCCTTTACATTATCAATTTTGGCATTGAGAGCACGGTTCTCCTTGTGTACTTGCGCAATTTTTTGTTCAAAATCCTTTTTCAAAAGTATGACATCTGATTGCTTAGCAGTTTTTGCCGGCGAAATTGACCAAACCAATGCACTGATCGTCAG
>JAGIAB010000630.1 GCA_017745135.1 Flavisolibacter sp. | reverse complement strand
GTTAAAACCGCCGGGAACGTTCCCGGTAGTGCTGCACCAATGTTAGAAACACCACCAGCTCTTTGCAGCTCTTTACCAGTCGTTTGCGTGATAGCTGCAACCACACTTTCTTTCCTTTGACGGCCATAGCCCACCACAATAACGCTGTCCATAGCCTGGTTGGCAGCTACTAACCGTATCGCCAATGATTGGTTACTGCCAACAGTAACTTCCTGAGAAATGTAACTAACGTGTGTGAAGACCAGCACAGAGGTTGGACCAGCTACAGTAAGGGTAAAAGAACCATCTGATTTTGTCAAAGTGGAATTACTGGTTCCTTTTTCCTGAACACTTACTCCGGCAATTGGAGTTCCTTTATCATCTAAAACTTTTCCATTTATAGGCAAGGCAAAGCGACCAATTTCCGGATTACCCCTTTTTTCATTGAAATTTCCTGCAAAAGATTGCACGGAGATCAAAGAAATACAGAGTGCCATGGATCCGGTAAGCAGATACTTAAATACAAAGCGGGACCTGCCAAACAAGGGATCTCGTTCAATTTTTTTCATATCATAATTTGAGTTAGGTAAAAGAAGTTTTGTCAGGTACTTAGTTAGTTTTTGACCTGGGAGGAATGCACTGCATTCCCGAAATTCCTATCGGTTTGAGGAGCGTTTACGTAATTCTAGTCATACAGCAGTCTTTTAAGTTAACAGTAGTTTTTTGAATCGTATAAGCAGTTACAAAAAAATTCCCACATTGATTTTGTAACGAGTGCCAAAATTAACCGTACAGCTAAGCGATGAATAGCTCATTTGTTGAAACTTATAGAACAAATGTTGTTTTCTAAGCGTAAAAAACCAAATTTAAACCGGGACTAACGAAATCACAACTAAAAATGCCTAACATTCCACTACATAATTACCCTTATAAATCAATAGTGGTGCGCCGCATATTTTCTTTAACTGTTACTTTTGTCCAGCCAAAAATCTCCACATGACTGCGGCCATATTGCCCGTTGCAAAGCCGGCGATCTCTATTTAAGGTCTGGTGATCTAAAGAAGGATTCATATTGACTGATGAAAGTGTATATTACGGAAATGAGTGCATTTACCGGATTCAAAAATGAAAAGGAAGTTGTGGAGGATTTAATACAATTAAAAGCTTTCTTGTTTGCATGCGAACCAAATACAGCATTCTGCTTATTATATGCACTATCTTATTAACATCGCAAATTGCTGCCCAGGAGGAAATCAATTTTACTGCTCTTACTACCAAAAATGGACTTTCATCCAATACCGTAAATACAATTTTAAAGGACCGATTCGGTTTAATGTGGTTTGGAACCGATGATGGTCTTGACAGATTTGACGGCACGAATTTTACCATCTATCGCCACAATCCTCTCAACCCCTCAAGCCTACGGTCAAATGAGATCCTCTCCCTTCACGAAGACAAAGAAGGCAATTTATGGGTTGGTACCAGTGGAGGTTCCTTAAGCTTATATGATAGAAAAAAAGATGCGTTTATCAATTTTCCGTCCGGAAATGGGACAAACGCTATAAGTAATAATGTAATTAATAGCATATGTAGTGACTACCTAGGAAAAATATGGCTGGCGCATTACAATGGCGTGAGTATTCTTGATCCCACAACTAAAACTGTTTCAAAAATCCCGCTTGTTTCAGGCTCTTTTCCTGAAAAACCCTGCCTGTTTCTTTTTGAAGACAGCAGGCATTTCATGTGGATCGGAACCAATCAGGGAGCTTTCCGATATGATCCTAAAACCAAATCCATTACACAATTTCAGCATAACAACCAGGACCCGTCCAGTTTGCCCGATAATAATATAAAGACTATAGCAGAAGAC
>JAGIAB010000062.1:5333-11527 GCA_017745135.1 Flavisolibacter sp. | reverse complement strand
CTTTTGAAGCTCCGATTGACCGGATAAATATTCACGAAACAATTCTGCACGGTCGTTATTCAACTTCAGGAAGGTTCCTTTCAAACGAACCAGTTCCTTCAGCGCAATATTTCCTTTATCAACCTGTACCTGGTAAGAGTGAAGCAGGCTATCCAGCAAAGAAAGTTGTGCATCGTATTTTCCCAGCAGCAAGTGCTGCAGACCACACAAATAAAGTTGTGTGTGCAACCGGTATTTCAGGTTTACTACCAGTTGCTCAAATTCAATTTCTGCAATGCGTGCATTGGTTTTGGCAATTTCAATTTCTGATTTCCTTTTACCACCCAGCACGACCAATTGCTCAATTTGAAAACCTTTTTGTCCTTCTCTCCCACTATGAAACAATTTGTTGTTTTCAGGATCATATGCATTGAATTCAGCCGTGATGAAAGGGTTCGGATAAAGCCTTGCCTGGAGAATTTGTGCTTTCTGCGCATCAATATTAAAACTGGCAGCAAGGATGTAAAAATTGTTTTTCAGAAAAATGTTATCAGCCTGCTGCAATGATAGCTGCAGGGTATCCTGAGCATGAAGCTGAAAGACAAAATGGGTCAAGAAAACTAACAGACTATTACGAAGTAGCATACAACTCATGGCTTTTCACAGCTTATGAGTTGCAAAACTCACGACCAGCGCCTTAAAATGCCCTTAAAGCAAATAAAAATCAGCTTAAAGGAAAGCGTATTTCGAAAACATTAAGATCTGCGGCCGGATTGGAATAAGAAATACTTCCTGCATGAAGATTGATTATTTTTTTTGCCAGCACAAGGCCAAGACCAAAGCCCATTTGTCCCCGGCTATTTTCTCCCCTGAAAAAATGATTGAACAAATATTTTTCTTCTTCAGTAGAAAGCGGGTTGCCTGAATTGGAGATGGAGATTTTTAATTCCTGTGTCGATGAGCAGTCTATTAAAATTTTCGATTCCGGTGTATTGCTATAAGTGACACAATTGCTTAGCAGGTTTTGAAATGCATGCCTGATAAGCATCTCATTTATTTTTAAGGACAAGCGTTCTGCCTCGGGCTGATCGGGATAGTAATTCAATTCAAAATGAAATTCCGGGTGAAGTGTATTGAGTTCTTCAATATTATCGAACAGGATTTCATCTACCCGTATGTTCCTGAATTCGACCAACTGCCCTGCTTCAATTTTTGAAATTTCAAGCAGAGCATTTATGACTTCTGCCAGCGACCTTGTTCTATTGATCTGTTTTTCGAGTTCGGGTTTTAGTTCATTGTCGCTGGTAGTTCGTTTTAATCTTTCAAGCTCTGAAACCAAAACGGCAAGAGGCGTTTTTAACTGGTGCGAGATGTGATCGATGGAATGTTTTTGAAATGAAAAGGCTTCATTGGTTCTTTTAACCAATTCGTTGAATTTTTCATTAAGATATTTTATTTCTTCCGTGGAAGTATTGATCTGTTGCGGGAGATGACTTTCTCCCAGCCTGTAGTTGCTTAACAAGCGGGCAAGATCAGAAATTGGCTTTGAAATGCGTTTTGCAAGGAAAACAGAAATAATGAGAACTGCTGCAATAATTACAAAAAAGGCAACCAACAGTGTGTTGCGAAGAAAGCCCAATTTAGAATACCCGAACTGATCATAGGCCTTGCTGATGCCGTAATAATTTTTTCCCTTTAAAGTGATATAAACAGCCACCACATCGTACTTGCCGTCTTTCATTTCAATACGGTCCTTAATTGAATTCAGTTCTTTCAGCAAATCATTCGAGTACCTGACAGGAACATCATCAAGGCTCGAATAAATGAGTTTTCTGTTGGCGTCGAAGATCAACAGCTTTTCATCAAGAAGAGAATTAATGGATATGCGGTCGAGCGCCTCGGTAAGTTCCTGGTTAGCCTTCTCGATCTCCGTCATAAAATTCAGTGTGGATACGATCTTTTCTTTTTGCCGCTGCTGAAATTCTTCTTCTCGATAAAGCCGAAACAGCAAATAGATAATAATAAAAGCGATTGCAGTAAGAAGAATTACAGTACTTGAAAAGTAAATAAGTATTTTGTTGCGGACCTTCATTGTTCATCAAAATAATAACCGTAGCCGATTTTTGTTTTAATACTGTTCTTCCCGAAGGGCTTGTCTATTTTATTTCTTAAAAAATTTACATAAACTTCAATGGTATTGGTGTTTGCACCGAAGGACCTCCCCCAAATCTCCCTGACCAGGTCGTTCTTTGAAACAATTTCACCTTTATTCGCACAAAGCTTTAGCAGGATCTGGTACTCTCTAGGTGTTAGCATAATTTCCTGCTCCTGCCTGAATACTTTTTTTTGCGCTGTTTGAATGATGATATCATCTGCAGCAATAACCGGCGCTGATTTTTGATTGCGGTTTCTTTTTGTAAGCGAATGAATTTTTAGAATCAACTCACGCATATAAAATGGCTTGGTAAGATAATCATCCGCACCGCAACCATACCCTTTCACCTTATCATCAAGTTCGCTAAAAGCTGTTAGCATCAAAACAGGCGTGTCAGAATTAAAATTTCTAAAATCACGGCAAAGATCAAAACCTGACCTGCCCGGAAGGTTTATGTCCATTACAATGCAGTCAAACTCATTTTTTTTCAATATTCTGCCGGCCAATAGCCCATCGAACACTCCCTGGGTCGAAAAATTTTCAGCATTTAATGCTTCGACAATATTCTTATTAAGAATAGGGTCGTCTTCTATAATTAAAATGTGCATTGTTAAGCGAAATTGTAATTAATAAGTACGGCATTCAGGCATTACCATCTGCCGGATTTATAGTTGACTCCCCGAAAATAGTTTACCCGGCTATTTTAAAAGGCCGGAAAAAATTATTTAGAAAATCATTTGCAATCACTGCTTGAATTATTTTGATTTATTTTTTGCACTGATTATCGCAGGTTCATATATATACCGGAGAACGACAGCATAAATCTCCACTAAAAGCGGAAGGTTTTTGATTACTCTTACTATTTATTGTTTACTCATGAACCTGGCAAGCTTCCAAAACATTTCCATCAGGGTCATAAAAAAAGAAATGGTTCACATAGGCGTCCTGAATAATTTCTCCAACTTCTATTCCACGGTTTGATAGTTCCTGGTTCAGTGCATCAGCATCAGGGGTTTTAAATATTGGATACGTTACCGTGTGCCGGTTTACAGAAACTACTTTGTCCGTTTGCCAAAGCGTTAAACTTGTTGGGCCGTTTGTGTCGAGGACAACAAGTTTCATGTTCGCATCTTCAAATAACAAAGCCAGTCCTAATTTCTCTAAATACCATTTTTTGGAGGTTTCAATGTTGCTGACCTTACAATTACGGCATCAATGCCTTGCAAAAGTTTATTTCCTGTTCTTTCCATTATTAATCCGGTTTTATTAAGATGTTTTTAGAATCTACGACCTTTTATCAGCACTCATTTTTTGCCGGGCTCATAATAAAGAATGATTGCACCACAATTAAAGGTTTTTGTTTTTAAGAGGTTAAATTGAACTCTATTGTTCATGTCTTTAAATAATGGCAAACCGCTACCAACTACAACCGGATGAACACAGAGCTGGAGTTCATCAATTAAATTCAATTTCATTAAAGACAGAATTAAACCGGGACTACCAACTAAAATGTCTTTGCTCCCGCCGTTGCGGGATTGCTTGAGTTCTACGACTTCTTCTTCAAGGCCTCTCTTTGCCAGCTTTGCTGTTTCCCATTCTATCTTTTTCAGTGTGTGGGAAAACACTAGTTTGGGAATCTTATCGAATGTCACAGCAAATTCGTCCATTGCTTTATTACCGGTAGGATTTTCCACTACAGTTTTCCAATATTCCATAAGCTGGTAGGTTATCCTTCCATATAAAATGATGTCTGCGCTGTTTAACAGGTCGGCGTAATGCAGATGTATTTCTTCATCCGGAATGCCTGCCGTATGGTCGCAAAATCCGTCAAGGCTCATATTGATTGCTGCAACTAGCTTTCTCATTCTGCTTTGTTTAAATTAATATCCAATTTTGGTATTGCCGTAGTAGTCTGCACTGCGGCCAAAGAGTTGACATTCGCATAAAAATACACAACCTCCATACACCAAAGCATTTAGAAATTAGAATCCTCTCTCCATGCACCCATCGTTTCCGCTAACTCCTGATAGGTGAATAACCTTAATTCGTAAAAATACGAGCACTTCTATCGTAAAATCTTTATAGAAAAAAAATCAGATGCCAGTACATTTAGGCTTCGCCAGCCATTTATCGATCCGACCCTATTCACCCTTAAACGCCTATTATGAAAGCACTCAGGATCCTTATGCTGGAAGACAACCCGATGGACGCGGCCGTCATCCAAAAAACACTTTCCAGAATTCCCTATCAAACAACGTTCACCCTTACTGCTACAGCCAGCGAGTACATGGAAAAGCTGCACCAGCAGGATTATGACCTGATCCTTTCGGATTACCAGCTTCCCAACTTTGATGCTGTGAAAGCACTAAAAGCCCGCAACGAAAAAAACAGCTCCATTCCCTTTATCCTGATCACCGGCGCCGTGTCGGAGGAAGTGGCCATTTTAATATTGAAGGAAGGTGCGGACGACTATATTTTAAAAGACCGGATGCAGCGGCTGCCTTTTGCTGTTGAAAAACTTTTAGTCAAACAAAAGATCAAACACGATAAGCAATTCCTGGAAAGCTCTTTATCCGAACTTACTGAACGCTTCCAGCTTGCCGCCAAAACTTCTTTTGATGTGATATGGGATTATGATATTGAAAGGGGCGAGGTATACTGCTCCAGCGCTATTGAAAAAATTATTGGCCGCAACAGTAAGGAAAATTTTCGCCTGAATGATCTGAAAGAATTTATACACCCGGACGACCTGCCGGCCACTGAAAAAAGTCTCGTCATGGTGATAAAAGGAAAGGAAAACCGCTGGAGGAAAATTTTTCGCGTTCTCCGCAACGACGGTTCTATTGCCTGGGTAAACATCAATGCACTTGTTCTTCGCGATAAGGAGGAAAAAGCCATCCGTGTTACCGGTGTTATGCATGATGTTACCGAGGTACGCAAGCTACAGCACCAACTGGTAGAACAGGAAATACAGGTGCAGAAGCAAATTACCGGGATTGCCATAGCTGCACAGGAAAAAGAAAGAATGGAAATTGGAAGGGAACTGCACGATAATGTGAACCAGATACTGGCTACGGCCAAGATCATGATCGATACCGCAAAAAATTTTCCTGATATGCGTGAACTGTGTCTATCGAAAAGCCAGGAGGCCATCATGGAGGCGATTAAAGAACTCAGAGGCCTTGCACACTCCATGATGCCCCCTCCTTTTGAAAACAATGAATTTGAAAACGTATTACATGATCTTGTCCAGACCATTAATCTCACCGGCAAAATAAAGCTTACACTTTCGTTGCCACCTTCAAAGGAACTCCAAAAAATCAATAACCATATTAAACTATGTCTTTACAGGATCATACAGGAGCAGGTATCAAATATTTTAAAATATGCAAAAGCAAAAAATGCTTCGATACGGATTGATGTGCGGGAGACGGAGTACTTCCTGTCCATTGAAGATGACGGAGTGGGATTTGAAGCAGCCAAAAGAACGGAAGGCATAGGGTTAAAAAACATAGAAAGCAGGTGCAGCCTCTTTAACGGAACCATGGACCTGGTGACGGCACCCGGGAAAGGATGCAGGATAAAAGTGAGGCTACCGGTACAGCGTGAAGTATATAGCAACTGAGATGAAGGCTACGGGAAGAAATAATATTTCGGGTTGTCTCATAGCATAGCCTTATAATTTTTCATTGCAAGCATTGTAGCTACCAGCCAATCGACATTTGGGAAACAGGGACATCAGCCTCGTATAACCTGGCATGTTGCGCAGGTTAGTCCTATACTATTTTCTGAGAAAGCAATAAGCGCCTGGTTGCTGTGGGGGTCGCAGTAACATTAAAAATGGAGGCTTATATTTGCGCCGTGAAAAAAGGACTGGCTTACATATTCTTTTTCCTTTTTTTATTCAACACTCCTGCTTTCAATCAGCCATTTAAGCTGCCGGTGTTGATTGCTCATTTTTTGGAGCACCGGCAACTTGATCAGTCTATCAGCTTTTTTGATTTTCTTTCCATGCATTATTGGGAGGACATCAATGATGATGACCAGGACAGGGACAATC
>JAGIAB010000062.1:0-5323 GCA_017745135.1 Flavisolibacter sp. | reverse complement strand
AGTTACCATTTAAGAGCGTCGAGGATTTTTCAGCCTTGCATACGGGACTGCTGGTAATAAAACCATTGCTGCTCAGACCAGATTTATATGAACTGCAGGTAGACCAACCCATCTTCCCGGAAAACAACCTGCCCGATCCCCGTTTATCTTCTCTGTTCCGCCCCCCACGGGCCTAATCTTCTCTCCTGATTTTTTATTGTTTGAAACAATTCTCCTTGTTTTCAAACACTGTATACCCTTTTTCACCTGAACTAAAAACTATGCTGAATAGAATTATTGGCTTTTCCGTAAAGAATAAGCTGGTAGTCGGATTAATGGTAATTGCACTCGCTGTATGGGGCACCTACGAAGTAACACGACTGCCAATTGATGCCGTGCCTGATATTACCGATAATCAGGTACAGGTCATTACCGTTTCACCTTCACTTGGCGCTCCCGATATTGAACGCCTCATCACATTTCCAATTGAACAATCATGCAGCAACATTTCCGGATTGAAACAAATCCGTTCTTTTTCCCGCTTCGGTCTTTCGCTGGTCACGATCGTATTTGACGATGAAACTGATGTGTACTGGGCTCGCCAGCAAATCAGCGAACGCCTGCAGCAGGTAAGCAAGGATATACCGGAGGGTGTTGGCACCCCGGAGATGGCTCCTGTTTCCACGGGTCTCGGGGAGATTTATCAATATGTAGTGCGGCCACTCAAAGGTTATGAAGGCAAATATGATGCAACCGAACTGCGCACCCTGCAGGATTGGGTTGTTCGCCGTCAGTTACTTGGCACACCGGGTGTGGCCGAAATTTCCAGTTTTGGAGGAAAACTAAAGCAGTATGAGATTTCTGTGCGTCAGGAACAATTGAAGGCATTTGGACTGACTATTTCGGACGTGTTTGATGCACTTGAAAAGAACAACCAAAATACTGGTGGCGCCTACATCGAAAAAGGGCCGACCGTTCTTTATATCCGCAGTGAAGGACTGACCGCTTCCCTGGAGGACATTCAGCGAATTGTTGTGAAAACACTGGGCGACGGCATGCCGCTGCTCCTGCGTGATGTAGCGAATGTGGGCTATGGATCTGCCATACGTTACGGTGCCATGACCTTCAATGACAAGGGCGAAGTGGCTGGCGCCGTAGTAATGATGCTTAAGGGAGAAAATTCTTCTGCGGTCGTAAAACGGGTGAAAGACCGCATGGTCGAAATCCAAAAAATGTTGCCGGAAGGGGTGGTGATCGAGCCTTTCCTTGACCGGACAAAAATGGTGAACAACGCCATTAAAACAGTTGAGACCAATCTTATCGAAGGTGCTCTCATTGTGATCTTCGTGCTGGTGTTCTTCCTGGGCAATTTAAGAGCGGGACTGATCGTGTCCTCAGTGATTCCATTGTCGATGCTTTTTGCCATCATTTTAATGAATTATTTTGGAGTGGGTGGAAACCTCATGAGTCTTGGTGCCATTGATTTTGGATTGATCGTGGACGGCTCGGTAATAGTAGTGGAAGCGATCCTTCACCGCTTTGCACATTCCAAGCATTTCCGCCAGATGGTGAGGGTTTCACAAGGCGACATGGACCAGGAAGTTACCACATCCACCGGCTCTATGATCAGGTCTGCTGTATTTAGCCAGATTATTATTCTGATTGTTTACCTGCCCATTCTTTCGCTTGAGGGTATTGAAGGAAAAATGTTCAAGCCAATGGCCTACACGATTGCATTTGCCATTTTTGGTGCTTTCCTTTTGTCCATAACCTATGTGCCAATGATGGCAGCTTTGTGCTTAAACAAAAAGCTCAATCACAAAAAAACAGTCTCTGATAAAGTAACTATTTGGCTGGAGCGCAGGTATCAACCCATGCTGCAGCGGATGCTTGGCTTCCCGAAAATGATTATTGGTGCAACTCTCGGTTTGTTTGCTGTTGCCATTATGGTTCTCATGAGCATGGGCGGCGAATTTATTCCTCAACTGGAAGAAGGTGATTTTGCCGTGGAAACACGCCTGCTTACAGGCAGCAATCTGAATAACACCATTCAATCAACACAACAGGCATCAAAGATTTTACTGGACCGCTTTCCTGAAGTTCAAAAGGTAGTAACCAAAATTGGAAGCGCTGAAATTCCAACGGATCCAATGCCTTTTGAAGCCGGAGACATGATGGTTATTCTAAAGGATAAAAAAGAATGGACATCGGCGGCTTCGTTTCCTGAATTAAGTGAAAAGATGACGACCGCACTGGAAGAAGTGCCGGGCATTACAGTGGGATTTCAGTTCCCGGTACAAATGCGCTTCAATGAGTTGATGACCGGTGCCCGACAGGACGTGGTATGTAAGATTTATGGAGAGAACCTGGATACCCTCAGCTATTATGCAAGCAAGCTGGATGAGATCATTAAAAATGTAAAGGGCGCAATCAATATTTATGAAGAAAAAGTGACCGGTATGCCACAAGTAGTAGTTAAATATAACCGGGAAGGAATGGCTAAATACGGACTAAACGTAGCTGACATCAACCGAGTGGTCAACACGGCTTTTGCAGGCCAGGTTGCCGGCCAGGTATATGAAGGCGAAAAGCGTTTTGATATGGTGGTCCGCCTGGCAGGAGAAGCCCGCAAAACCATCAGCGACATTCAAAACCTGATGATATCCACTTCCCGGGGAACACAAATTCCTTTATCGTTTGTAGCTAGCATTGAAGAAACAGAAGGTGTCAACCAGATACAAAGGGAAAACACCAAACGAAGAATCATCGTTGGTTTCAACGTGAGCGGAAGAGATGTGCAGTCTATTGTGCAGGAATTACAAGAAAAGGTAAAAGAACAACTGCCGCTTTCCAGGGAATATTCAATCGCATACGGCGGTTCGTTTGAAAACATGACGGCTGCCAGGCAACGGCTCTCCATAGTGGTTCCTATTGCTTTGGGGATGATCTTCCTGCTGCTCTACTTTGCTTTCGGCTCTGTTAAGCAAGGCCTGCTGATCTACTCCGCTATTCCCCTTTCGGCAATGGGTGGCATCTTCGCCCTTTGGACAAGAGGCATGCCTTTTAGTATTTCAGCCGGTGTTGGCTTTATTGCTTTGTTTGGCGTGGCTGTGTTAAATGGCATCCTGCTCGTGACAGAATTCAACCGGTTAAAAAAAGAGGGCTGGCATGATATAAAACGGATCGTTATTCATGCTACAAAGTCCAAGCTGCGGGCTGTATTGATGACGGCACTTGTTCCTTCACTGGGCTTTATTCCAATGGCTATTAGTACGGGGGCAGGCGGCGAAGTGCAAAAACCCCTGGCTACCGTGGTGATCGGTGGCCTTATTATCTCCACGATGCTTACCTTATTCGTTCTCCCGGTTTTGTATATCCTTTTTGAAAAAGGTTTTGGCTACTTTAGGCCCAGGCGCAAATTAATTGTCACTACGCTTGTTATTCTATTTTCCGGAGTGGTTGCGCAGGCTCAACATCCTATCTCATTACAAACTGCGTTGGATAGTGCTGTAAAAAACAATCTTTCCTTGCAGTCGGCACAAACACAGATAAGTTACTATCAGGCGCTGCGCAAGAGTAATCTGGATATTGAAAAGACGTCCGTTGAACTGGAGTATGGCCGGTTCAACAGCCTTACGATGGACAACCGTTTTTCAATCAGCCAGGGCATACAGTTTCCCACGGTATATAAAAGACAAGGACAGATCAATGAGACTATGGTTCAAATTCAGGAAACTGACCGCAGGGCACTGGAACTGGAAATAAAAACAAGAGTGAAACAAACGTTTTATAGCCTGCTGGTGCTGCAACAAAAGCGAAAGTTGCTGTACGAGGCCGATAGCATCTATGCAGGTCTTTTGCAAAAAGTGCAACAGAGATTCCAGGCGGGAGATGCAGATTTATTGGAAAAGACAACTTCGGAAAACCAGCGGCAGCAAATCGCTATCCAGTTACAGTCACTGGCAAACGATTACGCGGTGCTCCAAACTAATTTGCGGCTTTTGCTTAACAGCCAAACCCTGTTTGAACCATCTGCAGATTCCGCAATCTATAAGTTCCGGATCTTACCTGATACGGCTTTAATTCAATTACATCCTCTTATCCAAGGTGGACATCAGCAAATCCGTTTGGCAGAACAACAACAGCAGTTGGAAAGAAGTAAAATGCTGCCTTCGCTTATGGCAGGCTTTAACAGTGCAACCATTGTTGGCTGGCACCCTGTTGATGCCAGTACTGACAAATACTTCGATCACAGCCGGCGCTTCAATTCAGTTATGGTTGGTGTTGGTGTACCCATCTCTTCTTCGGCTCAGCGTTCACGCATACGGGCATCGCAGGTGCTGGTAAGGCAACGACAGGAAGAGGCATTGGCGAACGAGCGGCAATTGCACGTTGGTCTTCAAAATGCGTTACGGTTTTATGAACACAATGCAAATCTTCTGCTCGTCTACCAATCACAGTTACTACCCAACGCAGTAACAATTTTACAGACAGCGTCCGCAAAGTTGAGCGCCGGAGAAATCAATTACCTGGATTGGGCGGTCCTGGTGAACCAGGCCATTCAAATCAGAAGTGAATACTTCAACATTATCCAGCAGCAGAATGAAGCTGCTTTTAAAATTGAAAAAATCATTTCTATTCAATAAAAAACAGAAAATGAGAACAACGATATATCTTTTCACAATTACATTACTTCTTCTGACCTCGTGCAACAACGAAGGTGTAAAAACTATGGTCCTTAATGAAGAACAATCGGCCACACCGGACCAGGATGTGGTGAGTTTAAGTACACAACAGATACAGAATGCAGGTATACTTACCGGACAACTAGAAAAACGTGAAATGCACAGCATTCTTAAAGTAAACGGTGTGGTGGACGTGCCTCCGCAAAATATTGTGTCGGTGAGCATGCCGCTGGGCGGTTATTTAACCAGAACCGACCTGCTACCAGGCAAGTATGTACGTAAAGGAAGCATATTGGCTGTATTGGAAGATCCGCAATACATTCAGTTACAGCAAGACTACCTGACAGCCAAAAGCAAGCTGCAATATCTTCAAACAGATTATAACCGGCAAAAAGAGTTGAATGCAACTAAAGCTACCAGTGATAAGGCCTACCAGCAGGTTCAAAGTGAATTCAACAGTCAGCGCATCCTGGTTTATTCACTTGCCGAAAAGCTCCGGTTAATTGGTATTCGCCCCGAATCGCTAACCGAAAACTCTATTTCCCGCACGGTATACCTGTATGCGCCTATTAATGGCTATGTAAGGAAGATCAACGTAAATATTGGCAAATACGTGGCGCCAACAGATGTTTTATTTGAGTTGATCAATCCAGCTAACC
>JAGIAB010000629.1 GCA_017745135.1 Flavisolibacter sp. | reverse complement strand
AGTTGCAGAGCCGGCGCCAGCAGGTCGGTGCTGTAATAACCAAGACCTACAAGCGCTACACCCAAACCACGTTTTTGTGATTGACAGGCAGACAATAAAGAAGCCGGATTAAGAAGCAATGCAGCACCTCCTACAGAAAGTGTTTTAATTACTTCGCGGCGTGAAGTAGTGGAAGCCATGTTTTTATTTTTTATGTGAAGAACATGTACGTAAATGCGTAATGCGGGCAGCATCTATTTATTCTTTTCCGGATCATATTCTCCATATACAGCATCACGGAAACTGTTATGAAGTTTTACTTTATCATAAGGCAATAGTTGCGTAAACAATACTGCTGTAAGGTCATTCACCGGATCTACCCAAAACAGAGTACTCATGGCACCATCCCAGAAAAACTCTCCTACCACACCGTTATTTTCCTCTTTTGTTTTAGGCGGCGCTGTACGAACGGCGAAGTCAATTCCAAAACCAACCTGTCCCCTGTCGGGCAACCACATGCGTTTTGAAATAGTGTCCGACAAATGATTGGTTGCCATCAGCCTTACAGTTTCGGGTTTTAAAATACGAACACCATTCAGTTCGCCTTTATGCACGAGCATTTGTGCAAACTTCATGTAATCATCTAAGGTGGAAGTAAGGCCAAGACCACCTTGTTTTAAAGTCCAGTGTTGTGTATTCATTAAGTTGGCCGAGGAATCCGGCATGCGGGTAAATACACCTTCATTGCTACGATTGTACACCGCAGCAAAATGCTTTCTTTTACTTTCGGGAACATAATAACCCGTGTGCGTCATCTTTAGCGGATCGAAAATGGTTTCTTTCAGGTATTGGTCAAATGGTTTTCCTGAAAGTTTTTCTACCAGATAAGCCTGCACATCTACTGAAGGACCATACAGCCATTGATCGCTGGGATGAAATGCCAGCGGCAGGCTCGCCAATCTCTTTGCCATTTCAGCCAGTGTATTATTACGGTTCATTACATCAGCGTTTCGCACCATTGCGGCAAGCACCGGGTGTCCTCCTCCTGCAAATCCCGCTGTATGGCGTGTAATATCACGAATAGTAATTGGACGCTTAACAGGTTCCAATATTGGATTGTTGTTAGCATCTACGCCTGTAAACACTTTCATGTCTTTAAATTCAGGAGCGTATTTATAAAGCGGATCATCGAGTTGAAACCTGCCTTTTTCATACAGGGTCATCAAAGCCACGCCAACTATTGGTTTGGTCATGGAAAAGATGCGTACAATGGTATTGCGATCCATAGGTTTGTTGGCTTCGCGGTCGGCGTAACCATAAGCATTGTAATACACTTCTTTTCCTTTTTCAAAAATGAGAGCAGATAATCCTACGGTTTTGTTAGAATCGATAAAGCTTTTCAGCATGTGATCAATACGGGTTTTGGCTTCCGCAGTGATGACGGGAGGAGCTGCGTTTTCTTTAGTTAGGGGTTTTGAAATTGTAAAGGCCAGAACAAAGAAAAAGAAAGGAGAAAGGGCAAACAATCGTTTCATTTGTTTTTTGGGTTTAATGTTAGATGCAATTGCAAAAGAGAGTTACCCTTACGAAGGATTCTCTTTTAAATTTAGGATTTTTTGCAGCATTACTGTTTCCGTCTTCCGAATCTTCTTAAGTGGAAAATTCTTGCCCGGCATCAGCAAACATTGAACTACCGAAGGTGAGGGTTCTGATGCTTTTAAACAAAACAACTAACATGATCTTTGCTCACCCCAAAACCGATGCACGAAAGCAGGAAGTGAAAGAAGTTGTTGCCAGAATACAGCAGGCAATAAGAGTTTCTACATACAATTATCTAATTCATTGGTAACATATTGCATCTAAGTAATGC
>JAGIAB010000628.1 GCA_017745135.1 Flavisolibacter sp. | reverse complement strand
GCGTTATTCGTGGCATGTATGGCATTTGCAATTTGCTGATGGTTGTAAAACAGGTTTTCAAAGTCCCGGTATAAACGCAGTGCATTGCATAACGTTTTTCTGTTTATCACAGTTGGCAGTTGGTCATTTGGCAACCTTTCAATTTGGACCGACAATGTTGCTTTGATCTTAACAAAATCAATAGTCTGTTTCATACACAAATATTTACGCACGGCCACTCGTCTCACAAACACTTTAGAAAAGTGAAGTACGGGGCTTGCACCCGCAGCGTGGCCTTATTGTTAAATAAATTATGTCTTTAGATTGCTCTAAAATGTTTGTGAGGACCCAAAAATACAGTAAGTATTTGACATTCAAAAGAAAATTTATTTGTGCCGGTCCGGCATGGTTTACGGAAAACCGTAAGGACATACCAACGGAATTTTTTACATTAGTACGCCAAAATAGTTTTATGAAACCTGACTTAATCAGATGCCCGCAACGCGGGGCGGTCCTTGCATTATTGCTCATTGTATTGTTCCCGGCGGTAGTTTTTTGCCAAATAAAGAGCGGCTTAACCGAAGATCAGATTACAGATATTACACCCTATGGGTATACTTCAAAACAGTTGAATATTGAACTGTCAACACAAAGAGGGGCCAACCCGTATTTAGTTCCAATAACTTATTGCAGCGAGGTTTATATTACTCCGTTTCTAAGTATTTTTTTGGCAGAGCGGCTTAATTGGGAAAACATACCTGAAAAAAGTATCGAACAAAAAGATCATGCCGTTTTTTATTTTTCGCAGGGGGGTATTTTCGCCAATGGCGAACGACAAGGGAAAGTAAAAATGTATTATTCCCTATTCAGCAACAAAAACGGGACGGATATTATAAAGTCGGTAACTATGTCTGGAAGCTGGTCCATGCTGATGGCCTTTTTCATATACTTTTATCCTACCTACATGCACATAAGCCCGGAACGGAACAAGCTCACTTATTGCTCATTCTGGCAGGACCGAATTACTTTGGGTAAAATGGATCAGAACGGTAACGGTACCCTCACTATTGAAAATTCAACGATTAAAACACTGGCCCAATACAATGCAGCAATTGATAAGGGGCGAAGAAATGCAGGCAATTCCTTACAACAGGTTGCACAGGCCCCGGAAGACCATGAGCCTATAGTTACCACAGTGGAAAGGGACCCTGAATACCCTGGCGACTGGAAACGGTATTTAGAAACCAATTTAAGAACCGATGTAGCCATCGACAGTGGGGCAGCAGCCGGGAGCTATCAGGCGATAGTTCAGTTTGTAGTGGATGTTCAGGGCATGGTAAGTGAGCTAAAAGTGCTTAAAGACCCGGGGTTCGGAATGGGGGCAGAAGCCATGAGAGTAATTAAAAAATCCGGCAAATGGAAACCCGCCATTCAGGATGGACGGCAGGTAAAAGCTTACCGGAAACAGCCCATTACCTTCACCATACAGAAAGATGCCCCTTAAAATCAAACAGGACCCCTGTGAACAGGATTAAATATTTGACACTATGACCCCGACCGAAGTAAAAAAGATACTGGATAAGCTGCAAAGTATTGAGGCCATGGCCCAAGTAATTAAAGATGAAGCTGCAAAGCTAAGGAAAGAGCTGGGGTGTGTCCACACTCCGGAAATTATTGAAACGCCTTATATGTCTGACGGCTTAACAAGAAAACAGCTGGACATTATTATAGCGAAAAGGCAAAGATTTATCTACAAAAAAATTGCTGCTGCACAAGCTAACGGTGGAAAAACAAAATAAGGTAGTAATATTACAAATTTAGCGATCTGGACGCAATAGGGTGAGCATCTGCAATAAAAAAACAACAAAAACGA
>JAGIAB010000627.1 GCA_017745135.1 Flavisolibacter sp. | reverse complement strand
AGCCGGCTCTGTTGTAATAGCCAGCGTGGACGAGAGTGGCATTTATGCCGGTAACCCCGCACAACGTTTACGCAAATGAGAAATAAAACTTTGATTATCGCTGAGGCAGGTGTGAATCATAATGGTGACATGCAGTTAGCAAAGCAACTGATTGATACGGCGGCTGAAGCAGGAGCAGATATTGTCAAGTTTCAAACGTTTGTATCAAAAAACCTGGTAAGCAAATCTGCTGAAAAGGCAGCTTATCAAAAAGCCACTACTGCGGCTATAGAAAGTCAATTGGAAATGCTGCAGCGGTTAGAGTTAACAGAAGCAGATCATCACATTTTAATTGCACATTGTAAGAGTAAAGGCATCGAATTTCTTTCTACGCCTTTTGATCTTGAAAGCATTGAACTGCTCAAAAAACTCGGTATCAGTACTGGCAAGATCCCTTCGGGAGAAATTACCAACCTGCCATATCTCAGGCAAATGGCAGCTGCGTTTTCAACAATTATCTTATCGACCGGAATGAGTACGATGCAGGAAATAGGAGATGCTCTGAAAGTTTTGACTGACTGTGGTACTGTCAAAGAGAATATTACAGTGCTGCATTGTAATACCGAATATCCTACACCGATGGTTGATGTAAACCTTTTAGCAATGGATTCCATCAAAAAAGAGTTCAATGTTAAAGTTGGCTATTCGGACCATACAGAAGGTATTGAAGTTCCTGTTGCAGCGGTAGCACTGGGTGCAGAAATCATTGAAAAACATTTTACACTCGACAGGAACATGGAAGGCCCCGACCATAAGGCTTCGCTAGAGCCAAATGAATTAAAAGCTCTCGTGAGGGCAGTAAGGAATATTGAATTAGCCGTTTCTGGTAGTGGTCTTAAAGTGCCATCTGCCTCGGAAATGAAAAATAAAGAGGTTGGGAGAAAAAGCATAGTTGCAGCAAAGGAAATAAAACAGGGCGAAGCATTTAGCGAGGACAATCTAACAACCAAAAGACCTGGCACTGGAATAAGTCCGATGAGGTGGGATGAAATAATAGGCCTGGAAGCTCAAAGGGACTATAGTATAGATGACCTTATTTCAATTTAATGCTATGGTAAGCAATAGCAAACAATCACGTTTCTAGAGCCCGGTTGAGAAATGAGTGTTGAATGGTGAGGATTAAAGCTAAAAGATTACATAACAGATTTAATAGCAAAACAAATCGAACTTCTTGAAAAAAGGTTATTGTTTTTTGTTAGAAGCATCGGGCAGCCTTACGGCAGCTTACCTAATTGAAAATATTAAAAAGGCAAAAGCAAAGGTATTTGCTTCGGACATCTCGAGTTGTTACGGAAGATTTCTGGCAGATGGGTTTCTTACCTTTCCTCGATCAACTGAGCCTGCATTATGGGAAGTAATGGAAAGAGAAATTAAAGATCACCAAATTAATGTAGTGATACCCTCTCTTGATGAAACATTACACCAATGGTCAGCAAAAAAGGAATATTTTTTGAAACATGGAGTGCATGTTATCTTGTCTGATTCTGAAACTATTGAAGTGTGTCAGGATAAATGGAAAACTTTTCAATTTTTTAGCAGTCATAATATACCTACTCCGGCAACCAGTTTGAATTTCAAATTTCCTTTGGTAAAACAACGGTTGGGTAGGGGTGGTAAAGGGATCCTGGTAAATCCCGCACAAGGTACTTTTTCGATGGATGGAATGATTTCTCAGGAACTATTACAAGGCAAAGAATACACGATTGATGTTTTTTGCGATCGTCATGGAGATCCTGTTTATATCATACCGCGGCTTCGCTTACATATAAAAGATGGGAAATCTTTAAATGGCATTACAGTTGAAAACAGTGCTAT
>JAGIAB010000626.1 GCA_017745135.1 Flavisolibacter sp. | reverse complement strand
GCAAAGAACGAATCATGCAATGGACACCTGCCAGTTATTGATCAATAAAATTCGCAGGTTATCTTATTCCATTAGTCCATCAAGAGTTGAAGAACTGGGATTGGAAGCAGTACTTCGCACTTTGTGTAATGAATTTTCCGAGCAAACGGGTATTCCCTGTAATTATGAAAGTTCGTATAACGAAGAAGTCCTGGACTACGAAGTAAAACTCGATCTACTGAGAATTTTTCAGGAAGCATTGCTAAACGTGATGCATCATGCACAAGCCACCCGTGTAGATATTAAACTGGAAGAAAAGAAAAATAAAATAGAACTCTCTATTGTTGATAATGGCAAAGGGTTTCAGCGCAAGAACACGCAAAGGTTTGGTTTGCGCAATATGCATGGCCGTGCCGCTTCCATCAACGGAAAACTTCAGATTAAAAGCAAACAAAAGCAGGGAACGAGTGTAACCGTGAGTGTAGATACCAGGAAAACACCGTCTTAATTTTTGTTTGTCATTATTATTTTGCCAGCGAGTAGAAACCGCTTCAAAAACTCCGATCATACGAGTTAATTATTTTTTTCTCAGAGTACTTCTAAGCTGTAATTTTACTCTTGTCCCGTTTTAATAATCGGTTTAATATCGTGCAACGAATCATTCTAAATTAAAAGAAAGAATCTATGAAAATTCAGTCCCTTATTTTAGGTATTGCCGTCTTAGTCATATCATGCAATACACAACCGAAAGCCGATAGCAGTCGTTCTGATTCTACTAAGCTGGCCCCCGATACTACCGGTTTAGCTGACTACCAGGCATGGAAAGCACAAAATGAATTAACGGATCAAAACACCGAAGAACAACAGGAAACTAAATCTTCTCCTAAAACGGTAAAGAAATCAACATCCGTCAAATCTGAAAACACGTCTGCTTCTACTACTTCAACAGGTGGTTCATCATCAGGTACTACACAGAAGAAAGGCTGGAGCAAAACGGCCAAGGGTGCAGTAGTTGGTGCAGTAGTTGGTGCTACAACCGGCGCAGCAGTCAATAAAAAGAACCGTGCAAAGGGTGCAGTGATTGGGGGTGTTATAGGCGCAGGCACCGGTGCTGTTATTGGAAATGAAATGGATAAAAAAGACGGAAGACATTAATCCCTATTTTTTTACAGAAAGAGAGGCCGTCCTGATTGTTCAGGACGGCCTTTTATTTTATTGATGAGTAAAACAACTTTTAAATGGTGCCATAAAAACAGTAAATTAGGTTATCCTCTCTCAATTACATTTTCTTATTTACCAAAATCAACCAACATGAAACACAAATCCATTTATTTTTCTTCTTTATGCATTGTGGCTGCATTGCTATTATCTCAATGCCAGAACAACGACCAGCCTAAAGTTGAATCTATAGCAACAACGAATTATGGCGGTTATGAAAGTGCGGAACAATGGGGTGAGCATTTGGTTACTGTTTCTGCTTGTCACGATTGTCATTCTCCGAAAAAAATGACGCCAAACGGTCCTGAAATTGACAGCAGCTTGTTGCTTTCCGGGCACCCTTCACAAATGCCTGATATTGGCATTGACCGCAAGGAAATGGAACAAAAAGGATTGGGTGTAACGCAGGACCTGACTTCATGGATTGGGCCATGGGGCATTTCCTACACTGCCAATTTAACCTCGGATGCCAGCGGTATCGGCAACTGGACGGAAGGTCAGTTCATTTATGCCATTCGCAATGGAAAATCAAAAGGAATGGAAAATTCAAGAACCTTATTGCCACCAATGCCCTGGCAGATGTACCGCAATTTTTCAGACAATGAGTTGAAAGCGATATTCGCTTATTTGAAATCTACAAAACCAATAAGGAATATTG
>JAGIAB010000625.1 GCA_017745135.1 Flavisolibacter sp. | reverse complement strand
AGATTGTGCGTATTTAAATAAAATTCCTTTGCTTGCTTTTAATGCTGGCTGCTTCCAGTTCTTTCTTCTTTCAGCAAGAATTTTTTCATCAACTTTTAAAGTGATGGTATTTTTTGTGGCATCAAGCTCAATAGTGTCATTGTCCTGCACCAAAGCAATCGTTCCACCATCGTAGGCTTCAGGTGTAATATGACCAACAACAAATCCATGCGTACCACCACTAAACCTTCCATCAGTAATCAATGCAACAGATTTTCCCAATCCTGCACCGATGATGGCTGATGTTGGTTTTAGCATTTCCGGCATGCCGGGACCACCTTTTGGACCAACATATCTTATCACTACAACATCACCTGGTTTTATTTTTCCTGAGTTGATTCCATTGATTAATTCGAACTCTCCATCAAAAACCCTTGCAGGTCCTTCAAAACGTTCGCCTTCTTTACCGCTGATCTTTGCCACACTTCCTTTTTCAGCAAGATTGCCATAAAGGATTTGCAAGTGACCTGTTGGTTTGATCGGATCTGAAATTGGATGGACAATTTTTTGAGTTTCAAAACTGAGATCAGCAACGGCTTCTAAGTTTTCGGATAATGTTTTTCCTGTAACAGTTAAGCAATCGCCGTGGAGCAGTCCTTCTTTCAACAAATATTTCATTACTGAAGGAATGCCACCATGCTGATGCAAATCCTGCATCAAATATTTTCCGCTGGGTTTGAAATCTGCAAGAACAGGAACTCTATCACTGATCTTTTGAAAATCATCCTGCGTTAATTCAACATCTACACTTTTTGCCATGGCGATCAAATGCAGAACGGCATTAGTTGACCCGCCTAGAACCATGATCGTGGTAATAGCATTTTCAAATGCTTTACGGGTCATGATATCTTTTGGCTTGATATCTTTTTCAAGAAGAAGTTTGATTGCTTTTCCTGCTTCCAGACACTCTTTCTTTTTTTCTTCGCTGACGGCAGGATTGGAAGAAGAGTAGGGAAGACTCATTCCCAATGCTTCGATAGCGGCAGCCATTGTGTTAGCTGTGTACATACCACCGCAAGCGCCGGCACCAGGACAAGAAGCTTTTACTACACAGCGAAAGTCTTCTTCAGTGATGGAGCCTGCAATTTTTTGTCCCAATGCTTCAAATGCAGAGACAATATTTAAATCCTGCCCATTGTAATGACCTGGAGCAATCGTTCCTCCATACACCATTATTGAAGGACGATTCAATCTTCCCATGGCAATAATAGAACCCGGCATATTCTTATCGCAACCCGGCAATGCAATCACGGCATCATAATATTGTGCGCCGCAAACGGCTTCAATAGAATCAGCAATAATGTCGCGGCTTACTAAAGAATAACGCATGCCATCGGTACCGTTGCTCATTCCATCACTTACACCAATGGTATTGAAGATGAGTCCAACGAGGTCATTATCCCAAACACCTTGCTTTACAATTTTTGCGAGATCATTCAGGTGCATGTTGCAGGTGTTGCCATCGTAGCCCATGCTCACCACACCCACTTGTGCTTTCTTTAAATCTTCGTCTGTTAATCCAATGCCATAAAGCATGGCCTGTGCTGCAGGCTGTGTTTCATCCTGCGTTAGGGTCTTACTGTATTTATTTAATTCTGCCATTTTAAATTTCTTCCTTGAGCTTTAGTTTAATTATTATCGATCAAAATTTTTAAATCATGTTAATCCTTCTAATTGCATTCATCCCGGTTCAGACATTAAAAAACCCGCCTTTGTTGGAGGCGGGTTATATTTTGTTTTGAATTTTTATACTAACAAATTCCACCTCCATGCAGCACAGGCCATGCTTTATGGCATTGGATTAACAGACGAAGATTTAAAGAA
>JAGIAB010000624.1 GCA_017745135.1 Flavisolibacter sp. | reverse complement strand
GTGCAATGATAATGTCAGTTCAAAGTAAACATTTTAATAAAAGAAATAATTGATAACAGTCATTTGAAGGACTCCTTTCCGACAATTCTCCCGCTGATGCCTTCACTCGTCGGAAAAGGGAGAATAATCTTTAGCCCTTAATTTTTTAAGCTGCTGGTTCGTGGCGTTAATCACGTCGTTTCTCTTTCTTTGACATTCCAATAGTTCCACCATCCAACATTGGGGTAAACCGATAAACGTAAGTCTTATCTTCAAAGTCACCACCTGCAAGAACAGTGAAAGTTGTAGTATCTACAACAAGTCGCATTTCTCTTATATCATCACCTGGCGAATCTGCGTCAAGGTTGTAAACACTTGTAAGGTATATGTCAAGGGGCTTGACTGTATCAAATTTCCTGGAATTATCGGTTGCCTTATAGGCTATAATCCCGGAACTGTTTATATAAAGACCGCAATCCAGCTTTTTAAACGTTGAGGTATCGAATTCTACTTTTCCAAAAGAATCTACAAGATGATTGCCTTTAATAACAGGTCCATTTTGAACGGTCTGCCTATGAGCGTCCTTGCAAGAATAAAATGCAGAAAGGATTACTAAGTAAAGCAATAGTTTCATAATGCGGTGGACAACACTTCTATTATCGCAATATCTTCTTCCAAAATACATCAATTCCCAACTTAAAACACCCATCCCCCAACAAAAAAGTCGCTTCCGGAAGCGACTTTACTTACTCGTTGGTTGACTTGCCTATTGTGCTATTCTCGACACCACATCACTGTACACTACCTGGCCGTTGGTGCCAAAAGCTACTACACGTACATAATACCTCTTTCCGCTTTGTAAACCTGTAAACAGGCTTTTGCGAATAGTACCATGCTGTGATACCCATTTCGTTTCGTCCTCAGGATCGAGAGAAATCTGGTACATATAGCTTCTTGCATTCGCCACTCTTTTGAACATCAGCAATATCTCGCCGGCATTAACGCCGTCGGATAAGCTAAGTCCTGCAGGTTTTCCAATAGGAGGTTGAGGCGATGGCAGTTTAGCAATGGTAAAGCCGCTTGATTCAGCAACAAGGCGATTGCCCTTTGCTGTAAACAACACATAATCACTTAAATTATGCATTGTTTCAATCAGCTCCTCCTTCTTGCTATCCCTTACCAACTTGTCATAGCTTCCCCCGGCATCAGCCTCGTTAATAGCCTGCTCAAATCCATCAGCAAGCGATATAACAAAAGCCAGCGTGGGGTCAGTAGTTGGAAAATTAGCGTTACCTGTCATTTTTGACACGATGTAACGAACCTTTCCCAAAAATTCCAGGTCGGTCATTGCCTCAAAACCATTAGTCGTTCTTACTTGAGCCATAATGGTTCGGATTTTACTTGGGTTATAAAATATTGTTTACACTCGGCGCTGCCTTCGCGAAAGACAACTGCAGTATACTGTTATTACAAAGTTGAAAACTGTGGAAGTTGAATACAAGGTAAATGTACGAGTACAGAGGACCAATTAATACAACCTAAAACGCCGGAAAACACAGCCTGAAGGCTGTTAAAAGGGCTTAAAACTTATTTAGTTTCTTCAAAAACTAAATTACTTTCTCCAAAAACTGAATCAGTTTTTATAAAAGCTAAATCACTTTACTCATAAACTAAATCAGTTTTTATAAAAACTAAATTGCTTTCCTCAAAAACTAAATCACTTTCTTTAAAAACTAAATCACTTTACTCAGAAACTAAATTACTTTTCCCGGGAAATAAATCAGTTTTTATAAAAATGAACACGAATTAGAAGAAACTGATTTAGTTTTTACGGTAGTGTCTAAATAACTGTGTAAGTTTTAAACTTGCAAACAAATGGAAGAAACA
>JAGIAB010000623.1 GCA_017745135.1 Flavisolibacter sp. | reverse complement strand
GAATACATGTTTTTATAGTGCGTGTGCAATATGATGCTCAACAAAATGCCATTTGAAATCTTTTGTCTTTGTTTCCTTGAAACGCTTTTGCAAATGATGAGGATAGCCATCAACCAGTTGTCCCGGTGCATTTACAATAGATGAGAGAAACAACGGATCCCAGGGCGATGTCCATTTTGAGGGACTTCCTTCCATTGCAGGCTCTAAAGGAATTTCAATTTTTGATTTTCCTTTTTCGTCTCCTAACAATAAATAAGGATCGAATGAGTAGGCAACATGATCTACATCTTTTAAATGAACGTCAGCCATCTTCAAACAATAATCAATTGCATGAAATGGAAGCTCATACGTTGAAAAAGGAATAGGTCGCTTACCATGTTTGACCTGTGTAAAACGTTCTTCTTCAGCCGCAGCAATGAGTTGCCTATCTTTAATGATGCATGCTGATGAGTCGTGAAATGCTGCATTAATTCCGAGTGTATACATAATTAGGAGATTGGTAAAAGACAATGAAAAAACTATTCCATCCACAATAATATTCGCGGAGAAATACACACGCACTATAAAAACATGTATTCATCCCGTTTCATTGTGGTTATTGGGATGATTCTGGCCGAAGCCGTGCAGCCAATGAACTTACCATTACTGAATGGGACCCGGTAAGCAAGCAACCGCATTTTAAGTACGCTGCTGTTCAACAACTTTTCTTCTTCGGCTGTTTAATCTTTTTTATTCTATCGAAGAGCTAGATTCATTTTTTCTTACTCGACTTTACCTTTGGTATCAGATTCTTAAGATACTATCGTTTTAAGATTAGTTAGTAGCAATGTTTAGTTCAGAAACTTGGTTTCTAAGATTTGGCGGCATTCGTAATATTTTGCATCGTTTGTGAATACAAAGATTATATCGGTAGCTGCGACTTCAGAAAAGCCTTTCTTAAATACTGCCGGAAAATTTCATAAAAATTCAACTTCTTCTTTCAATCTCATGATGAACAGGTTTTAATGATCGCAGGTACGTATAAATAGAATGAACCTGCTTATCAGTCAGGCTTTTAAATTTTCCCATTGGAGGAGATAAAGTTCTTCCGGACGGAGTAATACCTTCCTGTATCGCTTTTTTGAAATCCTGCTCTGAAAAATTCCCAATACCTGTTTCTTCATCAGGCGTAAGGTTAGGTCCGTACAATCTTTTGCCTTCCGGGTCCTTGAGTTTGATTCCACCTTGTAAATAGCCTTTTGATTTTTCCGGATCAGAATAATTTAGCCCTAATACTTTACTTGAGTGACAGTGATAACACCCAATGACAGCAACTAAATATCGTCCATATTCAACAGAATTATTTTCATCGGGTCTTTGAACACCTTTATTATAAGACTGGGGTTTACTTGCCAAACGAATGCCTGCTTTACCAATGAAATTAATATGGGTTTTTCCAATCGTTGTATCGGCAGGGGCCACCGCTTCATCATTGGATCTCAGATAGACAATAATATCGTTGATGTCTTCATCTGCCATCATAGGCCGCATCATGTAAGGGGTAAACTTTCCGCTTTTGGATATTCCTGTTTTCAATAAATAGAATAGTTCAGCGTCGGAGTAAAAGGGAGGAATGCCATTGGTTTTGGATTGCGTAAGGTTTGCCGAATAAAGATGGCCTGCAATTTTTGGAAGATCATTCAAATCCCTGCCAATAAATTTTCCAACTTTTGGATCGTAATGACAGCCTGCACAAATATTGAAGGCAAGATTTTTTCCTCTTTCAAATGAACCCTTATTTGACCTGGCTGTGAACTGGTCCTTCGTAGTATTGAAATAAAAACTACAGCCTGCAACGGCAAATGAAGACATTAAGATCAACACCTTCCTTTTATTT
>JAGIAB010000622.1 GCA_017745135.1 Flavisolibacter sp. | reverse complement strand
GCAATGCCCTTCAGATGGCTGTGGCTGTTTTAGAAACATCGTCTTCATACATTTCCGTAGCTATTTGACTGTCCGCCGTCAATAGCGATGGTTTGTCCATTCACATAAGAAGCATTATCACTTAATAAGAAAGCCACAACTTTTGCAACTTCTTCCGGCAGGCCCAAACGCTTGGTAGGATTTGCTTTTGCATATTCCGTTTCGGCAGCTTTGGGGTCCTTGGGATTTACCTGTTTGAATGCTTCTGCAACCATTGGTGTCAGAATGGCCCCGGGTGCAATGGCATTGGTTGTTATGCCGTCCCTTCCGTATTCCAAAGCGGCATTTTTAGTCATACCGGAAACAGCATGTTTAGTGGCCACATAAGGTGTTTGGTTAAGTACTCCGCGTATGCCGCCTACAGAAGCTACATTCACTATGCGGCCATAGTTTTGTTTTTGCATCACCGGAATAACATAACGCATGCCGTAATATACTCCCATCAGGTTGATGTCAATTACCTTTTTAAAAATGTTCACATCGTACTCCGTCATGCCTGCCTGTCTTCCTTCTATGCCTGCATTATTGTACAATCCATCAATGCGGCCAAACGCCTTTACGGTTTCATCTACATAGTTTTTTACTGCCTCTTCGTTGGAGACATCAGCCACAACAGTTATGATCTTAACATTGGGAAACTGTTTGGTGATTTCATTTTTTGCTTCTGCCAGGCTTTTTTCATTGTAATCGACCAGTGTAAGATTAGCACCACGGGAAGCCAGTTCCTTTGCAGCAGCAAGACCGAGTCCCATTGCAGCACCTGTAATGATGATGGTCTTGTTTTCCAAACTTTTCATGTTATAATTTTTTAAGTGAGCAATACTTTCAACTGATTATTTCAGCATCAGGCCTGTTATTCCAATATTTTATTTCAAAGGATTTGTACAGGTTTGATAGAACGGATTGCTTATTTGGGAAGTTGTCTTAACCAGTTATTCAAATCATGCAATGCCTTGCTGTTGATTTGATGTCCTGTCATGATATTTATGACAGCTTAGCTGCCCCCCGAACTTTGTAAGTAGTCTGTTGCCTCTTTTGCAGAAAAAATTTTACCAGGGTGGTGTCTTGCTTGCCGTGTGGGCAAAACTTTCAGTTTTGAAGGTAGTTATCTTTTTCTTTATTAAACAACAGGAAAGGCAAATAGAAGAGTTCCTCTTACGATTTCTTTAAATGCAAGTGTTTCTGTGGGAGAATTTTCGGCAAAGGGAAAAGATGTTAATGATATTGCCTGTATGTAATTTTAATGCTGTCATTTAAAGTAATTATCGCTCCGAAATCTCTTTTAATTTATCCAATGCTGCCGGATACGTGTTGTTGAAATAATCTAAATATTCGTCTATCGTGTCTATATCTACCGTTACAGTTGTTACGCCGCTGTTTTCTTGGTAAGAATAATTTTCGTGTCCGCCTGCCCATTTTTCGACTTGTTCGCCCGTTGTTATTTCAGTATCGCCATCCAAAAAGCCGTAATGCCGTATGGATATAAATTTGGCAGGTTGGTGTTCTTCGATTTCAGAAACCATTCCGCCTTTTTTTCCATTTTCGTCCACGCCTACAAAATGAATTTTGCTTCCTTTTTCCCAACTTCCTTCATAAGTGGAAGTTGGGTTAAATGCCGACGTCCAATGTTCATAGGTGCTTTTGTCTTTTAAGCCCAACATCGTTTCATAAACATTTTGAGATGTAGCATTTATCTCTTTTTTGAATTGTAATTTTTTCATTTCTAGTGTCGTTAATTACATTTCAAATTTACATTTATTTTCTGTCGGTGGTGGCGTTCTAAACTGACAGCCAACAGTTGCATTTGTACCACCCTAGATAATAAACGTTTATAATCGGCTATAATC
>JAGIAB010000621.1 GCA_017745135.1 Flavisolibacter sp. | reverse complement strand
CCGGTGTATACGGGGCCAAATTCACCTACCCATATAGGAACATGGTGTGACAGCATGAACTCACTTCTTTGAAGAAAATCTTTTTCAAGTGTGTCCTTGTCATAATACCTGCCGCGGGTAACGCCGGGATAATCTTCACCATAGATGAATCCCGGTGTTGCATAATCGTGGTTGGTATAAACTACATTATTCCATATTTCGGTGAACTTGTCAAATTCAACAGCATAACGATCGCCTTCTAAAAACAGGATGTGATGAGGATCGATCTTCCGGATAGCATCACGCAGTCTTTTGTAATAAGGAAACAATTTTTCGCGGGTGGGATCGGCAGGCTCGTTGATCAAATCGTAACCGGCTACCCAGGGTTGATCCTTGTATCGCTTAGCAATGACTTCCCAAAGATGCAGGGCTCTATCCTGGAATTCTTTGTGCATCCAGAAGGAGGCTACGTGAGTAGGATTATCGCTATGCCAGTGTTGGTTTTGTGATCCCGGCAGGGCATGCAGATCGATGATGGTATAGACCTGGTGTCTTGCACATCTTTCAATTACACTATCGAGATAGGCAAATGCCTCTTCTTTAATTACGCCGGGATTCATATCATTTTCAAAAAGATGATAGTTGATGGGTATGCGAATGAGATTCAATCCAAGACTATGAACATACGCTGCATCCGCTTCGGTAAAATAGTTTTTGTAAAGAGTGTTGAAGTAGAGATTGTATTTTTTTTCACCTAACACTTTTCTTAATCCTTCACGCATGGCTTCTTCGTTGGCAGAATACCCGTTGATGAAGTTTTCCATGTGCAACATTCCGCCCAGTCCAAAGCCCCGTAAATACACAGTGTCGCCTTTGCCATTTACAATTTGATCACCGGAAACACGGAGGAAATTTTCATTTGATGAACTCGTGGATAGTACACGTTTCTCGGAACAGGAAGTTAACAGTAATAGAGCCTGCAAAAAGAGCAGCAGTAAAAGTTTTGTTGCTTTCAATTTATTTGATTTAGCTGTATGAATAATGCCTTTTAAAGTATTCAGTGTTTCTGTATAAACCAATGGAATGATTATATACTACCGGAATGGCCGTTGCCCTCTAAATTAATAAAAGCTGCCTATCAACTGGTGTTTTTCTATTTCTTTTAAGACGAGTATATCTGCAATGAACGGGCATTCTGTAAAATGTATGGCTGCAAGAGAGAGCGATATTGTAACTTGAATTGGTTGATGTGAATGATCAGCAAAAAGTATTGTTCTGGTTGTATTGCTCGTAAAATCGATGATCTTGGATTGTAGAGAAAGCTTATCTGGTTTTTGAATACAGTTAGCAGAGTAATTAACTGCCTCGTAATTCTTCTCTTCCTAATTTTACACCATGCAGCCAATCAATACAGCCTTGCTTTCTTTCGGCATGTCGGGACAGGTTTTTCATGCGCCTTTTTTGCAGGTGCATGATGGATTTAATTTTTATGCGGTTTGGGAGCGGTCGAAGAATCTTGCACAGGAAAAATATCCTTCTGTAAAAACATACAGAACATTGGAAGAGTTGTTGAATGATGAAGCCATTGAGCTGGTGATTGTAAACACACCAAGCGTTACGCATTACGAGTACGCAAAGAAATGTTTGCAGGCAAATAAGAATGTAATTGTTGAAAAACCATTTACAGCAACGGTTGAGGAAGGTGAGGAGTTGAGTGCATTGGCGAAAGAAAAAAATAAACTGTTAAGCGTTTATCAAAACCGGCGCTACGATAGTGATTACAAAGCCGTAAAAAAAGTGGTTGAGGAAAAGCTGTTGGGTGAATTAATAGAAGCGGAATTTCATTACGACCGTTATACCGAGCAATTGAGTTATAAGGCTCATAAAGAAGCACCTACGCCGGGCGT
>JAGIAB010000620.1 GCA_017745135.1 Flavisolibacter sp. | reverse complement strand
GTTTGAGATAATCCCTTTCAAGTGTCAACCCCGTCGACATTGTCCGTGATTGCAAATCGAAGATTGACATTGCCCTCGTGTAGTCATCGCTGGTCGATTGTAATCTTTGTGCATCCTTCCATTCTGAAAAAACAAGTTCTGTGGTTAGAAATTTCATGGTGTGATTGTATGGTGTGTTCGTATGAAGAATTTAGCTTTCTATTCCATCTTCTTTCCTGGCATAGAAGTAATCTATAAAAAACTTTTCCATTTCAGGGTCTCTCTTTTTTAGCGACCAACATCCATTTTCAGCGATAACGAGATCAAGCGAGGGATTGAAGTCAAACTTTGAAAATGCTTCATGACGTTGTACATAATTCCTATCACTAATTTCTCCGTGCCACAAGTGATATAACGTGGTATCGAGGTATCCAACATTATGCTTTACTTCATTATGGAAGGGGATGGCCCACTGCAAATAGTGATGACTTCGATGTTCATTCATCTTGCCTACAAACAGGAGATCCTCGAACTGCCCAAATGCGGCACAAGCCAAGGCTCGGTCACCGCTGCCAATGATCATGGCATCGTAGAATCCATATTTTTTCAGCAGGGAAACGGTAGATGCCCATGCTAAACCAAAGGCAGCCTTTCGCAATCTGCCGGATGTTAGCGGGCGAAAATCCTCTGCAGAATCCATGGCTGCAGCCTTCAGGAAGGAAATGGCATATCCTGATCTTTCAGCGAATGATGATTCATTATTTTCAAAAAAGAAATCTCCATTTGGTAAATCGACGAAATTCGAAAATAGCTGTACCAGTTGATGATCCTTTAACTTCTGTATTGCCTGATCGGGCCAATCTTTTGCAGAAATAATAACATCACAATCCAGCCAGGCCACATAATCATACTCTTCAGGTATATGATCGATTAGGGTGTTCAGGAGTCTTTCTTTCTGCCAGATTACCGTATCGCCATTTAGTCGATACAGGTAGTCGGCATCTCCGTCTTTCAATTCGAAATTGCCGGTGAAAGAAAGTTCAACAGCCATTAGCGGAACTGCCAGATGCGAGCGAAAGATTCTGAAATTTTTGATGCGATTCGAATAAAGGCAGGGATTGAAATAGGTGGTTATTGCAATTAACTTCGATTTACCTTTGAGGTTAAGGCTCATACAGTCAATCTTGAGAGGTGGTTAAGGCTTGATCCGTTATCTTACAAAAAATACGTCTTTTTTTTTAGAAAACCGATGAAAATTGTGTTTTGTTTTGGATATTTTGATGTTTTGGATATGTGGACTTGACAGAAAGGTTGCCCGATATGAATACAAAAGGTGGTCATCGTTTAATTGGCAGAAAGTTTCCGGACAATATCAGGATAAGTACGTCTCCTATAGATTGCTTTTTCAATCCAAGAAAACCTGGTATGATCCAAGTAAGGATAATGTTTACACAAAATGCTTTTTTTGCCTATCAAACTGACGGGGCAACATCCAACTGATGAGTCTTTCATTCTTTATTACCAATTTATAAAGCACGCATTTTGGCGCGGTCTACAGAGAGAATAAGGATCAAGAAAGTTTTCTTCCAATATATTTTGACTATCTTCCAGATACCTTAGAAAAACGGCAGCGATTTAAAGAATATATTAAAGGTTTACAGACGCTACGATCGTTCAAACTGGCTAATATTAAGATCAGAAAACAGGACATTGCAGAAGTTGATTCAAAAAACATCTGCTGCTGCAGATGCTGGATGTGGTTCTTGGCGGAGTCTGCTTTAGACTGAACAATAAACACAAACTGATACTTGAAGGAAAAAAGAAGGTGTAAAAGAACAATTGCCACAGAAAAGCTCTATAAATTTATTCATTCGAAAATCTGTGAGTTGAGGCCAAACTTTAACATCGGAAGTAGTACAG
>JAGIAB010000061.1 GCA_017745135.1 Flavisolibacter sp. | reverse complement strand
ACTCTTCAAAAAAAATTTCATTTGCGATTAAACGTTCATTGGCACCAAAGAGGTGACCCTCATCAAAGATTACTAGTTGAATCTCGCTTGCAAGTTCAGATTTACCCCTCAAAATGGCTTTAGCCTTTTCAGGAGTAGCAATTATTAGATCGGATTCTTCAAAAATCATCTCATCTAAATCAGAAAACAGTGCTCCACCATACATGTGTGATAACTGTTTTCCAAGGTGCTCCATTACAGGTTGCAATGTATGTTCAATCTCGAAGGCTAGGGACCGAAAAGGAGCTACATACAAGACCTTCTTACCTGCGTGCTTTGCCAGACTGTCCAGAATAGCCAGTTCCGCAATTCTTGTTTTACCGCTGCTGGTTGGAATTGAAACAACACATCCTCTTTCACTTCGCAGAACTTGATCTAAACACTTACGTTGAGTAATAAAAAGCTCATAAATTCCCTTCGGCTGCCGAAAGGTCAAAGAATATATATAGTCGGTTAAAAGAGATCGTGTCGTAGCAAAATATTGTGGTAATACTTTCCAAAGAGCAGAGATTTCAAATCCTTCACAGATTAAGAGTAATAGTCGAATGACCCACCAAATACTTGGCTCTTGGTTAACTTCTGCAATTTCTTTCAGCAATTGAAGTCTTTCTCTTGCTTCCTCCATGAAAGAAGTTTGACCCGTTTGAAAGTAATTAATGAATCCTGCTAAACAACTGCCGATTACTCTTTCATAAACTTTTCTGTTGCCAATCACTTCATCTTTTTCAAAAGCCAAGTTTTCGTCATCGTATGATGGATCAACCATCAATTGTGCCACCTGATTTTTGAGCGCAATGAAATCTCTCCGTAAGAATTTCGCGACCATTTGAGCTACTAATGTATCTTCCTGAATCTTATTAATCAGAATAAAGGACTTAGAATATTGAAATGCCACATAGTAAGCCAGCGAGGCAATAAGTGTGTAATAGCGGTTTAAAGCGCCATCACTTACAGCTGCCCCATTTACATACTCTAAAATTGATGCGCCACGCTCTAACCCGTCACGAGCTGATTCGAAATCATTATTTTCAGCGAGTGAACAAGCAATTTCTAAATAGTAAAATGCAAGAATATTTAATTGATCATCTTGAATGGAATATGCAGGAAAGTTATCACGACTCTCATTTGTATTCAATAAAATGTACCGAGATGATGCCTGGGCAATAAAATTTTGAATTGTATAATCGTTATTCAAACGATTCAACCTACTTAAGCTTTGTTCTGCAGTGCTCATACCAATGTTGGATTTTTTACAAGATTTTCGGCATACTTAAATGCTTCGGTAACTAGCTCTTCTGGATCATCCAAGCCAACTGTAATTAATACCATGTGGGGATTATCACATTTTAAATGTGTTTGTGTAACGGCACTGGTTGTTGAATCACTTAACAAAAAGCCAGCATAAATAAGATCTCCCTTTTTTTTGATTTCATCAATCATAAAGCTGTCCAAAAGATTTGCTAACTCCAGCGTATCTGTACTTCTCCCAAGGTCATCAACTAAAAAAGAATATGACAGTGGCTTTTTGTCCTTGGAAAGGGATTTGGCGAGAGTTTCAACAACCTTTTTTGTGGGAGTGCTCCTAAATTTTGATTCTCCAAGGTAAACACGGACTTTATCTGATTTGCCATCATTTTGAACATCTACCATTAATGTGTCATCGCCTTTTATAGCTTGGTCTACGTTAGGATTATAGCGAAGCTTGAAAACTTTTATTAGTTGTCGATCTAAGCAACTTTGAATGTATTCTGTGAGGAGAACTTCCGTACAATTCCCTTTTTTTACCTTATCTGCTTGAGGTAACTTTCGATGCTGTTCCGCATATAGCGTGTAACCAAGTTTTGCATAATTTTCTTTTAACTTTTGAATTCGATATGCACTATGATGATGATCAAATATCTTTTTGCCCAACCATTCGACTAATTCAGGGTCATTCGTTTTGATCAAAGGGTCGAGTGATCTGTGATTTTTTGTTGCTGTTACTGGTTTGTCATCGCATTTAAGCCATTTAGAAAAAATTGCTTTTTTTGGGTGATCTCCGATCAATTCTCTTTGTGTTAACATAAAAATAGATTTGTCATCTGTAGACTAATTGTAGCGTTAGACCGATGTCTGCAAATGAAGAATGTAAAAATATAATAGATATTAGCTAAAGAAGAGTACTGCAGTCTAACAATGCAAAGTGTATTGAATTTTAACATCTGATCTTACAATCTGTTTCTTTTTGCAAAAGATTCAATTAAAAAAACAGTTCAGCACTGGCGCTACCGAATTCTTTTTGTCTTTTTTGGCTATGTGTTGGACTCTACTCTTATAAACAAATTATTGAACATGGCGTGCCAGGACCAGATTCTTGAACTTCATTCATGTCAATCAGCTACAGACTGATTATTACTGTAGTGAGAATTTTTATTGCATACGAAGTAAATTGATTCTCAATCCTGATTGGAGATATTCAATTTCTTCTTTCAAAACCTTGTCGTTCCCATCATCTTAAATAGCAAATAATCGGGCAACTGTTTTTCGGATAAGAAACCAAAAAATCCGATAATCTATCCTGCTCATTTTTCGTCCTGCGCAAATCCCTTCAGACCTTCACAATTCCGCAAGTATACAGTTCGCTCACTTTATTCCCAAACGGAATTATCCTATTTCTTCATTCATTAATCAAATTAAAACAGTTATGCGCATCCGTAATACTATAATGGCATTGTTATGCTTTCACTGCTCACTGTTTGCTCAACGATCCCTTTCTGCCGGAGACAGTGTTCCTGATTTGTTGTTACAGTCTGTCCTGAACGAGTCTTCTAAAACTGCAAGGCTCTCCGACTTTAAGGATAAACTGGTGATACTGGATTTTTGGGCCACCTGGTGTACATCCTGCCTTCATGGCTTCCCAAAGGTTGATTCTCTACAGGCTGCATTCGGGGACCAGCTTAAAATTATCCTGGTCAACAGCCGGAGCACAGGGGACAACGTTTCCAAAGTGCAGGCCTTTTTTAAAAAATGGGAAGACCGGACCAAAAAGAAACTGGGACTGATAACCGTCGTAGAAGACACCCTTCTCGAACGGGTCTTTCCACACCAATTGATCCCGCATTACGTTTGGATCAGTAGGGAAAGAAAGGTGCTGGCTTTTTCGGCTTCCGATGCCATTACAGCAGCCAATATCAGCGCTGCCATTGAAGGTCGTTCTTTGAATTTTGCCATGAAAAAAGATCAGAATGGCGAAAGACCCATTTTTTCCAATGAGGATCTGCCGCAGGATCAATTGTTGAACTATTCTGTTTTCATCAAAGGCTGGTTTGATGGCTTACCCAGCGGAGACCGGGTGCGGAAAAAAGAAGACATTATCTGCGGGAAGGCTTTCACCAATACTGCACTTCTTAATATGTATACAGCCATTGCAATAGGAATTGATCCTCATCTCAGTGATAAGCAGGTTGTGGCTGAAGATCCCGATCTGATTGCACCTCCCTCACGAGAAGAAAAAGAAGCCTGGTACAGGGAACATGCCTATACCCTGGACTTTACCGTGCCTGTGGAAAAAGCAAGTCAACTCAATGAGCGAATGCTGGATGCACTGAATCTTTACTCCGGTTATACGGGACGGTTTGAAAAAAGAAAGATTAAATGCCTGGTGCTCATGAGAAAGGATAAAGGGATACTGTTTCAGTCAAAAGGAGGTAAAGTGGAAAACCGCTTATGGGACAAGGAAAAGCCTTTTTTAAGAAATGGCAATATCTCCCAGCTGGTTGATTACCTGAATACCCTTCACGGGTTAAAAGAATTTGTTGTGGACGGCACCGGCTATACCGGCAATATTGACCTGGAGGCAAAAGAAGGATTTTCTGATCTGGCTTCTATACAGCGCATTCTTGGCCGATACAGATTACAACTTGTAGAAGGGGAGCGGTGGGTAAAGGTATTTGTGGTGGGCAAGAAATAAAGTGGAATTTCTTCAATTCAAATTTGTTCCCTGCAGCACTATTTATCCAAGCGTCTGTTTAATTTTAGAAATAAATTGCTATTGAAGCAGTTAGTTTTGGTCGACCTCTGTATCCACAGAGGTCTTTATTTGGCTTGTTGTCCGTTAAACCTTCTTTTAGAAAAAGCCGTTTCCGCAATAAAAAAAGCCGTTTTCTCCATCCGGAAATTTTGCAGATTAAGGGTTTTGAAAAACCTTTACTCAAAGGTTATTGTCAACAGTTTCATGTGATTCGTATGGTGAAAGCAAATTTTTCAGAAAAGGAAACCATCGTTAACATTCTTGCCCAATCTTTTGATGACAACAAGAGCGTCAATTATATCATTAAGCAGGATGGCAAAAGACGAGAAAGAATCCGGAAGTTAATGGCCTATGCTTTCGATGTTTGTAATGCGTTTGGAGCAGCCTATCTAACAGAAGATAAAAAGGCATGCGCTCTGATTGTTTTTCCCGACAAAAAAAAGACGACATTAAAATCCATGCTGTGGGATATCAGGCTGGTTGCTAACTGCGTTGGCCTTGAAGGCGTAAGTAAAACCATGTCTCGTGAGAAAAAAATCAAAACTCTCCAGCCCGATGAGTCGCTATATTATTTGTGGTTTATTGGAGTAAACCCTGAAGAGCAGAATAAGGGAATTGGTAGCCTGTTGTTAAACGAAATCATCAGGGATGCAGAACAAAAGAACAGAACCTTATGCCTCGAAACATCAACACAAAAAAATATTCCATGGTATCAGAAGTTTGGATTTAATATTTATAATGAATTGGACTTGGGCTACAAGCTCTACTTTCTAAAAATATAAAATGAAAAAAGCTTTTCAATATGCTTGTATTCGGAACGCAGATGCATATTGTTACGTTTCTTTTTGTGTGCATCGAAATAGTGATCCTGTTTTACTTAATTATTTATCGTTTGGCTCGCCCTGATGATAAAATGAGCTTTCTGGATATTATTCTTATTTCTTTACTCCTGGTTTATAATATTACAGGCGGGCTGTTGCCTGATCCGAAGTTGCCCGGCTCTTTTTTTATCCAGGAAAGTATTGCTTACGGTACTGGATTTATCACTCCTTGTTATTTCCCTTATTACGTTTACAGAGGTTTCGATTTAAAGAAAATGAAATTTCATGCTTATAGCGGAGTCTATTTCTTTCTTGTAGGACCTTACGCAGCTTTTGTAACGGTTTTCGCATTATCCGGGCAACTTGAGGCTGCCAAAAATATTTTAATTGTGCCCGTAGTATATGCGCTATGGGTTTTGATATCACTCGCAAAGGCAATTCGATATAAGTACAATTATAATTCTAGTAGTGCGAAAGCAAGAAATGAAGTAATTATTCTTTTTTTAAGTATTTCACCCTGGATAGGGCTTCCCTTCATTTCCTATTTCGATTTAAATCAGTGGATTGAAGCATGTATTACCAACGGTGGATTTTTATTATTACTGGCTTTCCATGTAAACAGGCATATTAAGCAGATCAGGATGGAACATGAACGGCTGGTCGAATCCGAAAAAAGATTGATGACATGGAATGAACACCTGCAAGCAGAGGTGGAAAGGCGTACGAGAGAACTGGAACGCATAACTTCTGAGCGGCGTTTTGAGGAAAATTCTAGACAGTTCAATCTTACAAACAGGGAAAAGGAAATTGCATGGTATATCTGCAAGGGGTTTGCTTATCGTGGAATTGGTGAGAGATTACATATAGCTGAAACTACAGTAGCTAAACATGTGCAAAATATTTTTGAAAAAGTAGGAGTTAACAGCAAAATGGAGCTCTCTCAAAAGCTTGAAAGGCTACTTGATTTCAAGTATAATGGAAAAAATACTGTGGATTAAGTAGTAAAATACTGTGAATTCAGTATGATAAAAGGATTGGAATTTGAAGTCCTTAGCTTAAAAGAGAGTTATGTCTGTAATCAGTGAAAAATGGATGTTAACGATCGAAATTCTTCAATCCATACAGGGAGAATTGCGAGTACTGAATGCAAACCAACGGGAAAAAATAGAAGATATTTCCCTTCCTGATCTTGTGTATGTTCCATTCAAGGGTTCGGAGATCTATTTACTTCATAAAGCCTTCCTGGACGCAGGCGGCGCCCCTCATGACAACCTTAGGACCCTGCTTGAAAAGACAGTGACCGGTCTTGCGAATAAAACACAAAGGGGCTTCAGTGTAGACAGCGTTTATAAGTGCAGCGATAAGGTTTGCCCTGAGTCAAAGGAAAATGTAAAACGTTTTTTACAGCGTATGATTCGAAATATTGATAGCTACGATTAGCTTGTGGAGCCGGCTAATTTAAACCAGATGCATTCTTAAGGCTGTTTAATTTTTGTTCAAGCCAATTTGAAAAGTATTTTCGATTGGCCGGATGTGCTAGTTGTTCATACAACTTGCGGTTATCATCTGCTGTATCGATCCACTCCTGCAATTCCTTTTTCTCTTCCGCACTAATACAGGATTCGATTTCTTTTGTAATGAGTTCTGCGATGCGCCAGTAGTGACTCTTAAGCTCTAATTGATCTATTAGTCTACCGAAGTCCACCTTATCTGCTTCGGCGTTATCAATTAAGGCTACAAAGACTTGTTCGTTTTCTTCACTTTCACAAACCCATTCATCTAACAAATCCTCTTCCTGTTCTGTAAGAGTGTGGGTCAGATATCCGATCACAAGCTTTGCAACACGCACTGGTATCAGAATTTCCTCAATAGCCATGAGAATGCTTTCCATAAATTTAATTCTTATTTTTCTATGGAAACAGAATCAAATGGTTTTATAGTTAGCTGAATTTCTTCTGTAATTCATTCCACCTAGTTCGGCCTTCGTTCACCTTAGTTCACCCGAAAGCCTTCTCTTAGAAATTAAATTGCACCTGTATTCGATACGAAACTAACCAACCAAAGCAGGTTGCTAACAATTGAAACGTTAATCAAAAACACTCGGCTATGTTTGAGAACATCTCCTGGCAATCCTACTGGACTTTAATTGCCGTCTTAAGTATTGGTTATTACCTGACAGTTTATCTTCTTTATTTTAGAAAAGGCTTAGCCAACCGGTTTCAAACTCAAAACTTATCTGTTGAAGATTTACCTAAAACAAGTCCCTCCACTTTTATCAGTGATAACGAAAACATTGACAAAGCAGAACTCCAGGCACAATCCTGCCTCGATGAAATCAACGCCTTCTTTGAAGAGAAGAAGAAATCCAAAACAGATAAAAATGAATTGCTTCATGGCCTTCATGGTATTGCCCGAAAGTATTCTCCCTTAAAAGATTCTCCGTATAGTGATACGCTATCCAATATAACCATAACACAAGCAGAAAGCATTTGCTCTGTTCATCTGGGTGTGGATGAAGTGAAAGCCGTGTGGTTGGAATAGATGAATAGAGCCATCCCTTTAAAGGCCTCTTCCCGTAAGAAGAGGCCCGAAAGGGAAAGTCAATCGAAACTTTTTAATCAAAATAAACCTTGTGTATGAAAATGAAGAGACTGAAAAAGGTGAAATGCAAAATGATGTTATTAATGCTTTGCTCACTATCCAGCATATACGCTTTTAGCCAGGATGGAAATGCAGGGTTGAATGAAGCGAACACCAAAGTGAGAAGCTATTTCGATACCGGGACAAATCTCATGTACGCTATTGGTGCCATCGTGGGCCTGGTAGGGGCAATAAAAGTGTATAATAAATGGAATACCGGGGACCACGATACCGGCAAGGTAGCAGCAGCATGGTTTGGTTCCTGTGTTTTCTTAGTTGTTGTTGCTACTGTCATTAAATCCTTCTTCGGATTATAAAAGCTTTTGGTAAAGATTCAATTCGATTATTATGTCAACAAGCATTTACACCATCAATAAAGGCATTAACCGCTCCATTGAGTTTCGCGGCTTAAAAGCACAATATATATGGTACCTGGGTGGTGGCCTTTTAGGATTACTTATACTGTTTGCAGTACTATATATCTGTGGTGTGAACACATTTGTTTGTTTAGGATTGATCCTTTGCCTGGGAGCAGGATGGTTCATGTATGTATACCGGCTTAGTCACAAATATGGTGAGTACGGTATGATGAAGAGGGTAGCAAAAAAAGCGATACCAAAAGTGATTAAGACAAGATCAAGAAAATTGTTTTTGAAAATCTAATGTGCCAAATGGAAAAGTTGCTGGAAGACATATTGCCGATAATCAGTGTGGAACACGATACGATTCTTTCAAAGCAGGGAGATATTACGATTGGATTTGTTTGTGAACTGCCTGAGCTTTTTACGTTGTCTGACAAAGACTATGAAGCTTTTCACCAGGCATGGATCAAAGCGATCAAAGTATTGCCAAAACATTCCGTTTTTCATAAGCAGGATTGGTTTATTGATTCTAAATACAAAGCGGATTTTAATAAAGAAGATCAGAGTTTTTTATCCAGGAGCAGTGAACGGTTTTTTAATGAAAGGCCTTATTCAGATCATGAGTGTTTTATTTTTTTAACGAAAAAACCGAATGGAAGAAAACCGTCAAGTTCTGTATTCTCTAATCTAATCAGGAGGTCAATCGTTCCGGAACAGGCACTGAAATCACAAATGCTTCAGGACTTTGTGGATAGTTGCGGGCAGTTTGCGCATATACTGGAAGACAGTGGCTTTATTAAGCTAAGAAGATTAATGAACGAAGAACTTTTGAGTGTAAAGAATAAAGCAGGTGTGATCGAAAAGTATTGTTTCCTTTTAGACAGTAATGATCATTTACTGATCAAAGACATCAGCTATAGTGAAGGCATTCAGATTGGCAATCAATATGCGCAACTCTATACTTTAGCAGATGCAGAAGACTTGCCGGCATTATGCGGGTCAAGGATCAATTATGATAAGTATTCAACAGATAAAACAAAGTTTTCAGTCGGCTTTGCGTCGCCATTGGGTCAGCTTTTGTCCTGCAATCATATTTACAACCAATATATCTTTTTGGAGGATCCACAAAAGACGCTTCAAAGATTAGAAAGTAAAAAACTCAGACTACAATCTTTATCTGCTTATTCCAGGGAGAATGCGATCAGCCGTGATGCCACCAACGAGTTTTTGAATGAAGCGATCTCCAATCAAAGGCTGCCGGTCAAAGCACATTTTAATGTACTGGTATGGACAGAACGAAAAGAACAATTGAAAGATCTTAAAAACCTGGTTTCATCTGCCCTTGCCCAGATGGATGCTGTGCCCAAACACGAAGTGAATGGTGCGCCACAAATTCACTGGGCGGGACTGCCAGGTAATGAAGCTGACTTCCCGATGAATGATACGTTTGACACATTTGCAGAACAAGCTTGTTGTTTTTTGAATCTGGAAACGAACTATCGTTCTTCTTTATCGCCGGTTGGAATACGGCTAGGTGACCGATTGAGTGGAAAGCCTGTGCATGTAGACATTTCTGATGAGCCCATGAATAAAGGTATTTGTACCAACCGTAACAAATTTATCCTTGGACCATCAGGGAGTGGCAAAAGCTTTTTTACCAATCACATGGTGCGCTCTTATTACGAACAGGGAACGCATGTGGTGTTGGTTGATGTGGGACATTCTTATAAAGGCCTCTGTGATTTTGTAGGTGGGTATTACTTCACGTATGATGAAAAGAACCCTATCAAATTTAATCCCTTCTATATCGGCGACGGCGATGTACTCGATACAGAAAAAAAAGAAAGCATTAAAACCTTATTGCTTGCTCTTTGGAAGAAAGACAATGAAAATTTTAACCGTAGCGAATATGTAGCGCTTTCCAATGCACTACAGCTTTACTATGCAAAGCTGGAAACGAACCAAGATTTGTTTCCCTGCTTCAATAGCTTTTATGAATTTTTACAAATAGAGTTTGTGGAAGTATTGAAAACTGATAAGGTAAAGGATAAGGATTTTGATGTGTCGAACTTTCTTTATGTACTCAGGCCTTATTACAAAGGCGGTGAGTTTGATTACCTCCTGAATGCAACAGAAAACTTGGATCTGTTGCAGCAACGCTTTATTGTCTTTGAGTTGGATAATATCAAGGATCACCCGATACTTTTTCCGGTGGTTACCATCATCATCATGGAAGTATTCATTTCCAAGATGCGAAAGCTCAAAGGAATTCGTAAGATGATTTTGATTGAAGAAGCCTGGAAAGCAATTGCAAAGGAAGGCATGGCAGAATACATTAAGTACCTGTTCAAAACTGTGCGCAAGTTTTTTGGTGAGGCGGTTGTCGTCACACAGGAGGTGGAGGATATTATTTCTTCTCCCGTTGTGAAGCAAGCCATTATCAATAATAGTGATTGTAAAATTTTGCTCGATCAATCCAAATATCAAAACAAGTTCGACCAGATTCAGGAGCTGTTGGGATTAACAGAGAAAGAAAAAGCTTTGATTCTTTCAGTAAACAGAGCCAACGATTCTACAAAGAAGTATAAAGAAGCATTCATCTCGTTGGGGAGTATGCTCTCAAGGGTCTATCGGACGGAGGTATCTCTAGAAGAATACCTCACTTATACGACGGAAGAAAGCGAAAAAGTTAAGGTGCAGGAGTATGCGAGGAGATATGGGTCGATGAAAAAAGGTATTGCAGCACTGGCTGCGGAACTAAAAGCCAACCCAAAATGAAAAATGCTTTAACCGGAATCCTGAGCTATTTACTATTTGTGTTCGTGGTATTTTACAGTTGTGATTTTAAATCATCAGCAGTAAAAGATTTTATTCCCGGAGTGTACATCAGAAGTTTTCAGGGAGAATTTAGCAAGGGGGCTGATACAATCTCAATTGAGCCTTTCACTTCTTCCACTTATGCTATTATCCGAAGGACAACGTATCAAAGAATTGAAAACGGAAAGCAATATCCTCCCGAAAGGAAACTGGAAAAGATGACCGCACTCTATGATGAAAAAGATGAAGTACTTAAGGAAACGAAAAAAGGATTGATCATCTCTTTTGATCCATCGCATAAAACGCTATTGATTGGAAGGGGCGTATATGATAAAATAAAATAGTCATGAAAAAGATTTTAGTGTGTTTTGGGTTTGTGTTGATGGGTGTAGTATCTACCGAAAAAGCTTCAGCACAGGACCCTATTGCCGAAATTATCAAGCAGGCAATTACTAAAGTAATTGTTGCTGTTGACCTAAAGATTCAGCGGCTGCAAACAAAAACCATTTGGCTGCAGAATGCGCAAAAAGTGGTAGAGAATACCATGTCGAAGCTGAAGCTCGATGAAATTACCGATTGGGTGCAAAAGCAAAGAGATCTCTATCAAAACTATTTTGATGAGTTGTGGAGAGTGAAAGATATTTTAAGCTATTATCATAAGATCAAGGAAATTACGCAACTGGAAATTGCTTTGGTCCATCGATACCGCAAAGCATGGAATGGTGTGCTACAGGATGAGCATTTTACTCCCGATGAAGTGAGTTATATGGGGCAGGTATATTCAGGCATTATTGAACAGAGTGTAAAGAACCTGGATCTAATTGGATTAGTCATTAATTCATTCGTAACTCAGATGAGTGGCAAGAAAAGAATGCAGA
>JAGIAB010000619.1 GCA_017745135.1 Flavisolibacter sp. | reverse complement strand
ATACCGCAATTCGGTCTTTCATTGCAGTGTTATACTTTTCGCTTTGTGCAAAGGCAGAAGCATTAAGCCAAAACAATTCAGAAATTTATACGGTAAAGAAAATGGTAGCTTCTATGAGAATGATGGTAGATCCGATGAGTCGCTTTATGCAATATGGACCAAAAGCAACTGAAGCTTTGGAAACAGCAAAGAAACTGAATCCTGAGAACCCAAGAATTTATCTGCTGGAAGCACAGGATAAGTATTTTACACCGGAGCAATACGGCGGAAGTAAAACCGAAGCCAAAAAATTATTTGAAGAAGCGTTGAAAAAATATGATTCTTTTAAACCGGCAACCGATCTCGATCCAAACTGGGGTAAAAACACTGCCCAATATTTTTTAAACCAACTCAAATCTTAAGAGCAATGGAAGAAAATTTTTCTCCTCAGCAAAGCTTATTGCTAATTCAATCCATGATCAATAAAACAAAAAGTAATCTGGGGAAAAACCGGTTTTACTTTTTGTTATGGGGATGGTATACGTTTCTTGCCATACTTGCTCAATTTATTTTAAAAGTGGTACTGCATTATGAGCGCCACTATTTGGTTTGGTTGGGTGTAATTCCTGCTGTCATCATTACAATTATTTACACTGTTAAACAAAATAAGCGAAGAGGTGTAAGAACGTATATTGGTGATAGTATGACTTCTTTGTGGACAGGTGTTGGCATCAGTTTTTTTGTTTTAAGCTTTATTATTTCAAGTTCAAAAGAAGGCTGGATGTTCTCCTATCCATTCTTTATTTTATTGTATGGATTAGGAACATTTATTTCAGGAAGAATTTTAAAGTTTAGTCCACTCGTTATTGGTGGAATCATTAATTGGATATTGGCATGCATTGCTGCTTATCTTCACTATGATTACCAGATGTTATTGGCTGCAGCAGCCATTTTAATAAGTTATATTATTCCCGGACATTTATTAGGCATCAAAAGGGACTGATCATGGAAGAAAAACAATTATCGGAACAGGATAGTTTTTTGCTGATTCAGCAAATGATTCACACTGCAAAAAAAGAACAGAAGGACGATGGCAGGATACATTATGCCAGGACATATATTGCCAACAGGAAATTTAAAAAAATACATAGAAAGGAAAACGTACCGGAACGTGTTTAAAGAACTTGATCCCATATTACATTCTCAGTTAAGGCTTGCAGTGATGTCGCTTTTAATTTCCGTGAAAGAAGCTGAGTTTACTTTTTTGAAAGAAAAGACAAATGCCACTTCAGGTAATTTAAGTGTGCAAATACAAAAGCTGAAAGATGCAGGTTATATTGATGTAGTAAAACAATTCAAGGATAATTATCCGCAGACCACTTGCAAGATCACGCAGAAAGGAGTAGAGGCGTTTGAACAATATGTGAAGGTTTTGAATGAATATATCAAAGGGCCTCAATAAAGTTTGAGTTTCATGAATCGGGAAAACTTTATGCCCATATTGTTGAAAAGCCTCTTCGTTTTTGCATGCACATAATGAATGCACTACTTGTGAATTTGAAGATTACAACGGTCTTATCCAAATATTGCGAAACGAAATAGCAGGACTTGGATCACCATGATCTTGCAGCATGATTGGTAAAGCACCATGCTTTTGATATGCAGGTTCCCCAATCCACTTGGTTTCACCTTTTACTGTTACATTGTTTTGTACTAACACGCCATTGAAAAATACGGTAACCATCGCCGGGGATTTCAATGAGCCATCGTCATTGAACCTCGGTGCAGTCCAGGCTATATCATACACATTCCATTCGCCGGGAGGCAAAGTTGGATTTGATAAAGGAATGGATTGTTTATAAATACTTCCTGCTTGCCCATTTACATAGGTTTCGTTTTTATAAGAGTCCAGTACCTGTACT
>JAGIAB010000618.1 GCA_017745135.1 Flavisolibacter sp. | reverse complement strand
GCAAATGACCTCGCAAAAAACGCAGCCTGTTAAAACAAAAATGAAAGTAAAGGAAGCGAAAAGAGCTTAATTACATCAATTTATAAATTTCAATCCCGGTTCATCGCCGGGATTTTTTATTTTCATATCTCAAAACCACTACTATCATGTCTAATGTAGATCTTTCCAGAGTACCTGAATATTATCACGGGTACATCAACCTTGCAATTAATGACGATTTAAAAACTGCTTTTGATAAACATCAAACAGAGCTTGTTTCTTTTTTAAAAGATATACCAAAGAAGAAGTGGAATCATCGTTATGCTGAAGGCAAATGGTCCGTTAAAGAAGTGGTTCAGCATATTATTGATGCCGAAAGGGTTTTTGCTTACAGGGCTCTATGTTTTGCAAGAAAGGATCAAACACCGCTTCCCCCTTTGATGAAAATATTTTTGCAGCCAATTCAAAAGCCGACAGCAGAACGAAAAAAGAGCTGATCAAAGAATTGAAAACCCTTCAGGAGTCTTCTGCGCAACTTTTTAATTCATTAGACAATGAACAACTGGAGCAGCCTGGAATTGCCAGCGGAAAACCTACTTACGTAAAAGGTATTGCTTACATTCTTCTTGGCCACGCACTGCATCATAAAAAGATTTTGGAAGAAAGATATTTGAGCTGAATCCTGAATGATCGGCTTGCTTTCTTTAATTTTTCTTCGCGGCATATTGTTTGCATTTTTTTGCGAAACACACCATATGACACGTTTGGAAAAGACCCTAATGGCCGTATTGCTTGTTCTTATTATTGGAACTATTGTTTTCTGGGAAGATGTAAGTTCTGTTTTTACTAAGAGAGAAAGTGTGGTTGAAAACCAACCTAAGAAAGACAGGAAGAATAAAAAAGAAAAGAAAGACAAAGATGATGATGACAAGAAAAAAGACAATAAGGGTGAAGCAGGCAAAACCTTCTTTTTAAACAGTCCTGCAGTAGCCTGAGGAGATTTAAGTTGAATAGGTATGAGTAATGGTTGGTCAATCTATTCCTTTTATACTTTCTCTTTCCTAATTTTGTCATCTCCCTGCCTGTTTAATATCATTTCATACTCCTGTTAAGCTTCGTGGCTTGATGGCGCTAACAATTGTGTTCACTTTAAAAGGCAGTTATGAAATATTATCTATTAATAACAGCACTGCTGCTTTCTTCTTTTTCATGGGGCCGGGAATGGACCAAACAATACGATAACTAAGATGAATTTCAACAACGGACTTGCCCTGGTAAGGCTGGTAAAGGATATGTGAACCAGGAAGGCAAACTTGTTATTCCATTGATTTATGAAAATGCTTCCTGTTTTCCAGAAGGGTTTGCTGCAACGACAACATTGATGAAAGTGTGATGAATTATTAAAGCTATCCGTTAAGCAATAAAAAAACCATTCGCCCAAGACGAATGGTTTGGAAAAAATATCGAAATGATTAGAAGGTTTTCGCCGGAGTAGTAGCTCCTGCCTTAGCAAGATTTTGCTGAGTAACCATATCATTGATCACTTTCACAGCCTGGTCAACGTACAGATCTTTACCAACATTGTTCAACCATTGTTTGTAGCGATCTGTTTTATCTTTATCTGCAGAGATATAACGGTCCTGGTCCTGGGGCAGGAAAGACACTTGCATGTTCTTGTCCAGCTTAATCAGGCTTTCAATTTTCTTAACAGCATCGCGGGTAATTTTTTGTTCCTTTTTAAATTGATTGATCTCTAAAGGATATTCTTTATCATCCTGCCTTGCCAAAATATCCGTTTGGATTTTTATCAGCCGGAAAACAGAGTCATTGGCAATACGTGCCTTTCCCAGGTTTTCAACCGTTTGAAGACTAAAACCAGGCTGCCACATGGTATAATTTGCTTTATTGATTTCGTCATACGGCAAAGCATTGGGA
>JAGIAB010000617.1 GCA_017745135.1 Flavisolibacter sp. | reverse complement strand
CGGTTCAACAACCTGGACGCAAAAAATACAAATTGAGGGAACTGTTCCCGGCAGTATTCAGGGAAGTTTGGTGTATAACTATAGCAAGGGGGAAGAATTTTACCAGGGTGAGCTGCCGTTTACGGTGAAATTGGAAGGCGGTGTGACCACCAACTGGGAGATTAAACGGCAAACCATTGATGTAAAGAATCCGGTAAGCCCTTGCGGTGATGACGAGACATCCGACAAAGGTTTGCTGACTTTATTTTTGATTGGATTAGGTGCGGGTTTTCTTGCACTGTTATTTCCCTGTGTATTTCCACTAATTCCGTTGACGGTTTCATTCTTTACCAAAAGAGCTCAAACAAAAAAACGGGGAATTACCAATGCCATTTTATACGGCGGATCCATTTTCCTGATCTATACCCTTATCAGCCTTCCGTTTCATGTACTCAATGTTGATCCTGAAGTATTGAATAATATTTCCACCAATGTTCCATTGAACATTACCTTTTTTATCATTTTTGTTGTATTTGCCATTTCCTTTTTTGGCTATTTTGAAATTACACTGCCCAGCAGTTTTGCCAACAAGGCCGATGAAAGGGCGGGATTGGGAAATTTTCTGGGAATCTTTTTTATGGCGCTTACACTGGCCATTGTTTCTTTTTCCTGCACCAGTGGAATCTTAGGAGCCTTATTAGTTGGCGCATTAAGCGGTTCCAACGGAGCCTGGCAATTAACGTCAGGTATGGCAGGTTTTGGATTGGGATTGGGATTGCCTTTCATCTTGTTTGCGCTCTTTCCTCATTGGTTACAATCGCTTCCAAAGTCCGGCGGATGGATGAACGAACTAAAAGCCGTATTTGGTTTTATTGAACTGGCAATGGCTGTAAAATTTTTATCCAATGCCGACCTGGTTAAACAATGGCGCTTGCTGGAAAGAGAAGTTTTTATCGGATTATGGATTGCTATCGGAATTGCAATCGTTCTTTACCTGTGTGGGGCGTTTCGCTTTTCAGGAGACAATAAACCCAGGTTTACAGGTGTAAGAATTTTCTTTATTGCTTTGTTTTCTGTCATCACTCTTTATTTAATTCCCGGACTTACCAATACCAAATGGGCCGACCTGAGATTAATCAGCGGTTTTCCTCCGCCGTTTAACTACAGTGTTTACAAGCCTTCGGTAAATTATCAAAATGGTGTAAAGCCTTTGGAGAATGAATATGAAAAAGCTTTACAACTGGCAAGGGAACAAAACAAACCGGTGCTTATAGACTTTACCGGGTGGGCCTGTGTAAACTGCCGCCGCATGGAAGAAAATGTTTGGGTAAATGATGAAGTAAAAGATCTGATGAAAAATGATTTCATCGTTGTTTCTCTTTACGTAGATGAAAGAAGAAAACTGCCCCCTGCAGAAAGAATGGAGTACACAACTTCCGATAGTTCTTCAAAATCAATTGTTACTGTTGGTGATAAATGGGCAACCTTCCAGGCAGAAAATTTTTATGCGGTATCGCAACCCCAATATGCAATCATCAGCCCTGATGAAATTGCATTAACAAAGACAAAGGCATATACACCAAGTGCATCTGAATTTATTAGTTGGTTGAAGTGTGGATTGGAGGCGTATAAAAAACATCAGACTTCTTCAAAATAAAAAAATGCCTTTAAACCATCTTCTTTGACAGGAAGATTTTAAAAATTAAATTTGATATAAACATATCAGATGGGTTTCTCAACAACAGATAAAGAGCTTCTGAAATATTTTACCCGGCTTAATGAGTCGCAAAAAAAATCATTGTTGGACTTAATCAGAACTTTTCTTAAGAGCAATTCAAATGACTCAGAAAGAGTGAGCATTGAGCAATATAATCAGGAGTTGGATGAAGCACTTCAACGCATTTCAAACGGGGAGTTCACTACGTTGGCCGACCTGGAAAA
>JAGIAB010000616.1 GCA_017745135.1 Flavisolibacter sp. | reverse complement strand
GCACACCCTGCATTCGCTATTTTACTTTAACCTATAGCAAGGAGGGCAAACAGGAAACCTTAAGCGGCGACTGGGGCGGCGTGGTAATGAACGGAACCTTAAACTGTACGCCGGGAAAAATTGTTTTACACCGCATTGTGGAATCAGAGTTTACTCACATCAAAGAAATAAAAGTAGACACCGGCACACTGCGACTTGATTTTTATGACAATGGTGAAATTGACGGAGATTCTATCTCTGTAACCGTAAATAATAAAACTGTTGTATCCAACCAACGCCTTGGAGTGAAGCCCATTTCTATTGATGTAAAAGTTACTTTGGATGCCCCCGAACAGGAAGTGACCATGATCGGGGAAAATCTTGGAACCATTCCTCCCAACACCGCTTTGCTAATTGTTACTGCAGGCAATAAACGTTACCAGCTTTTTCTGGCTTCCAATGGAAAAAAGAATGCACAGGTAAGGTTTGTGTATGAAAAACCTTCTCCATAAAAATCAGCCTGCGTATTTTCAATAAATTTCTCTCTCGTGCTGGTTCCTTTTGTTGTATTCTTTGTTGACATACCAGTCCAGCGACCATCTTCCACTTCCGATAATAAGAAAATAAACCAGCAATACAAGCACAAGCAGCGACAATGCCAATTCAGAAAACTGGTTAAAAATGTTGGTGAAAACCGCGACGATTAAAACAGGTATTTGAATAAGGCAGGCCAGGCGGGTGAGCAATCCCGTTGTTAATAAAACACCACCAAGCATGTGAGCGAACAATACATAGTGTGCAAGAAATACCATCATGAGATTTCCAAACGGCAGGCTGCTCATCACAGCCATTAGTTGGTTCATGTTATTGGCAAACTCCACTCCTTTCAGCAGAAGAAACAATCCCAAAGCTATACGTACAAAATCCATCCATTTCGGATGATGAACATCACCCCAGTGCTCAAGGCGTTCAACGTAATTCATATAGCAAGAATTTAGGTGAAGAAATAAAGATCTGTGACAAAGATACTTAGTCCTCCGGTTGTATAAATTTCTTCACCTGCTGAGTTGTATTTTTATATGAATCAGGTGAAGGCTAGTTTTTATCGAAATGAACTTTCATTCCGGTAGCTCTCAATAAAAAACTCTTTCATGATGCATTATTTTCTCGTATTCTTGATCGTCGCTTGTCTATAATATTTCATTGATTTCTCTAATTACATTCGATACACTTTCATCCCATCGGTTAGCAAACCACATCTTTTTGATCTTACCTGATTGATCAATAATTATCGTATATGGGTAAATTTTTGGAAGGTAAAACTCCTCTGCTACACTTCCTGAGTTAGGAATTGTTATAAATTTCATACTTTCTCTTTTAAAGAATTCCATCACCTCTTTTTCATTTTCTGTAAGGAGAAATATAAATACTACCTTATTGCGTTCCAATTCTTCCGCCATTCTATTAAGCTGTGGCAATTCCTTTAAACAAGATTCACATTTAGTATTCCAGAAATTAAGCACTAAAGTATTTCCCTTGAATTTAGATAGATTAATTTCTTTATTCTCTGTTGATTGAGCTGTAAACTGTGGGGCATTTGAGCCTTGCAGGTAGAAGTTCATTTTGTCGGCCAATTGCAATAGCGAATAAGCTGAGTCTTTATTCAAACTTACAAATTCAGCATATTTTTCTTTGTACTCTTGGGCGTTAGAGAAATCAAATGATCCAGCTAACAATAAGCAAAGTAAAAATTGACTTTTCATAACGAATTTTAATAAAGATACCAGAATAAAACAATACGCCTACGAAGTTGAAACTAAGAAAAACTCACAACAAATTAATACAAATGACCAAGCCATTAACTTTATAGATTCAAATAAACTTATAGAAGAGTGGTGTAAGTGTCCCTAAAAATCGGACAGTTTAGAATTAGAGTTTCGCACTTAATTTT
>JAGIAB010000615.1 GCA_017745135.1 Flavisolibacter sp. | reverse complement strand
TGAGAGCTTTTTGTTATCGTCAAATAAGTTAGGGTTGTGAACGGGTCTCCTTCCCACCGGGAAGGCCGGGATGGGCCGCCCTAAAATAATCCATACAACTGCGCATCAATCTTGCTGATGATCTTACCTAAATCTTCATCGCTTTGGTTAAAGCGGTTGTTGTCGACATTAATAACTAAAAGAGGACCTTCTTTATAACTTTCTATCCAGCGGTTGTAGTATTCGTTTAAACGCTTTAAATAATCCAGACGAATATTTTCTTCATACTCTCTTCCCCTCGCCTGGATTTGTCCTACCAACGTTGGCACAGAAGCCTGCAGATAAATCAACAAATCCGGAGGCTGCACCATAGCCTTCAAGGTTTGAAAGAAACTGGCGTAGTTATCGTAATCCCTTTTACTCATTAAACCCATTTCGTGAAGATTGGGAGCAAAAATGTAAGCATCTTCATAAATGGTTCTGTCCTGGATTACGGTTTCAGTACCCTGTCTTATTTCAACCAATTGGTTCAACCGGCTGTTTAAAAAATAAATTTGAAGTTGAAAGCTCCAACGCGGCATGTCCTCATAAAAATCATTGAGGTAAGGATTGTGCTCCACATCTTCGAAATGAGGGATCCATTTGTACTGTTTGGCAAGTAATTCAGTTAATGTGGTTTTACCGGCGCCGATGTTGCCGGCCACCGCAATATGTTTTGGTTTTTTAGATTTCGCCATAATAAACCATCCGGATAAATAAGAAACAAGATTTTAAAAATAGGGATTTCGTTTTTAATCGGGCAAACTTCCCTTTAAAAAAAGAAGAAGTGTTGAAAACTCCTAAAAGTATTTCAGGCCGATTGCCTTTCTTGTGAGTTCAATGGTTTTGGAAGCGCTTTCCCTTGAACGTTCGGCACCTTCCTTCATTAGTTTACTTAAAAAACTTTCATCCTGGCGTATGGCATTGGCTTTTTCCCTGATGGGTGCAATAAATTTTACCATATCTTCTGCCAATTGCTTTTTCATATCGCCGTAGCGGATAGATGGCTTATCAAAATCTTCCCTAAACTTTTGTGTTGTACTGTCTTCGCTCACCAAACTCATTAACTGAAAAAGGTTTTGAATGTAATCAGGCATTGACGAATTAGGTTCGGTTGGACCAGAATCCGTTTTTGCTTTCATTACTTTTTTGCGAATGAGATCATCATCGTCGGCAAGATAAAGTGTGGCATATTGATTTTCGCTCTTGCTCATTTTGCCTGCACCGTCAAGACTTGGCACTTTCAATAACTGGTTTCCAAAATTGAAAGCCTGTGGCTCAGGAAATAATTCACCATAGCGATGATTGAAACGTTGTGCAAAATTTCGCGCCATTTCCAGATGCTGCTCCTGGTCCTTCCCAACCGGAACATACTTCGCCCTGTGAATTAAAATATCAGCACTCATTAAAACAGGATAGGTGAGCAAACCTGCATTTACGTTATCGGGTTGCAAACGAACTTTGTCTTTGAAGGTTGTGGTTTTTTCCAACTCACCTTTATAGGCAAGCATATTCAACAACAAGAACAATTCAGCAATTTCAGGAACATCGCTTTGTGCATATAAACAAACCTTTTCAGGATCCAATCCCGCAGCAATATTTTCTGCCAAAACTCTCAATACGCTATTGCGCAATTCCTTTGTATCGGGATGCGTAGTCAGGGAATGCCAGTCGGCCACAAAAAAATAGCATTCATACTCTTCCTGCATGCGAACATAATTCCGCATGGCACCAAAATAATTTCCAAGGTGTAAAAAACCGGTTGGTCGTATACCGCTTACAACAATCTCTTTCGCCATAGGCGGCGAAGATAAAGAGAGTGAAGGTTTTTGCAATTATGAGTTGGATCAATACGATCCCTAAATTCATTACTTATGCGCTATGAATACAGC
>JAGIAB010000614.1 GCA_017745135.1 Flavisolibacter sp. | reverse complement strand
TCATCCAAACGCTGACGTGTTACATTAACCGATAAATTTTTATTGAGAATAGTTTGAGCAATAGAGCTATGGCAAATCAATACCAGGAAAACAATTCTTATTGTTTTCAATAACCAATGATTCAATCTTGTTTTCATCTTAAAATAATTCTGTCTTTTTCTTTATTTACTGTAATGTCGAAGGTTTTCCCGATCACATCTAGAATTTGATCGAGTGATTCGTTATTAAACGTTACCGTAAGAGGTAAACTTCGAAGTTTTGGGTTTTCAATTTCGATATGGACATTGTAAGCTTCATTCAGTACTTCTACCAACTTCCAAAGTGGCGTGCCATCACAAACAAATTCTTTAGAGCGATAGTAGTTATAAAGTTTATCCTGCTCCGTTTCTTTCTTCAGTAGTGAATCCTGTTGTGTTACCCTGGTTTTCTCATGGGGACGAAGCTCCACCATTTTATTGTTGCGAATGACCTGCACAACGCCTGTTTCAACAATCACTTCCGTTACACCATTCACACTTTTAATGTTGAAAGAAGTTCCCACTACACGAACCGTAACATCATTCACATGAATGACAAATGGTTTTTCTTTGTCCGGGGTAACATTGAAGAAAGCTTCGCCCTTCAATGAAATGGTTCTTGTCTCGCCTTTGAATTTTGAAGGATAATCCAGTTGTGAATTCTTATTCAAAGTAACCACGGATCCATCGGGCAAAGTATCAATCAATGTAGTCCCGTTCGAAGCCACTACTATCGTTTCAATTGGTTTTTCACTGAATAATTTATAACCAAAATAACCTGCCCCTGCTATCACAATAAACAGGGCGGCAATTCTCAACCACGCAACACGCCTCATATTTCGCACTACTGCATTTTTCTTTGGTTGTTGAACTCTCTCCCTGAATCTTTGCCATGCTGCATTTTCATCCGCTGTACTCACCAAAGCCAGTTGCTTGCTTTCTTCCCAAATGGTTTTAAAATCTTCGTATTGCTTTTTGTTGGCAACATCGCTGGCCATCCAGGCTTCTACCTGCAAACGTTCCTCTCCGGTTGCTTCACCCAAAAGGTATTTCACCAACAGGTCATCGTTAATATGGTCAAAATTCTGGCTCAACTGATGGCATTTAAAAAGTTTAGTAAACAGAATACGGTAAACGGAAGAAACTCGACCAGCTTTGTCCTTAATATCTTCAAAGCTTTTCCCATTTGATTTTCGACAGTCTTTACAGAAATCCCTAACTGGTCAGCAATTTCACGGTAACGCAGTTCTTCAAAACGGCTCAATTGAAAAATAGTCCGGCACTGTTCGGGCAATTCATTCAGTGCTTTGTGCAATTTGCCTTCCAGCTCTTTCAGTGAAAGTTTTTTACCTGCATCGTTTTCATTTTTCATAGTATGATTAAAATATTGCTGGTAATTGGATTTCACTTTCTGATGTTTTAAATAATTCAGGCTTTCATTGTAAACAGCCCGGTACAAATAAGCCGCAACTGAACCGGAAATGGAAAGAGCCTTTGACCGCTCCCAAAGCTTAAAGAAAACCTGTTGTACCACTTCTTCGGCCGCTGCTTCTTCCTTTATAATAGTGCAGGCGTAGGCATGCAGGTTTTTGAAATGAGTTTTAAAAACCTGTTCAAATGCAGCTTCGTCCTGCCTTACCAACGACTCAATTAAGTAACCGTCATTAACGTCCATCCTGGTGAATTGTGCTCTGTATACAACAGCCTGCGCCAAAAGTAATTTTTAATACAACAATTGAAGAAGCATTTACCCCTATGCCGGGTTCAAAAATTTTTTAGCACCATGTTGAATTTGTTTTTGCAGAAGCAGCTGGAGAAATCATTATTGGAAAAACATGCCTCATTATGCCGCTTCAAGCCTCGTCTTCCAATCCCGAAGGGATGACATTATTATAGAATAAACATCAATTGAGACAACGTCCAAC
>JAGIAB010000613.1 GCA_017745135.1 Flavisolibacter sp. | reverse complement strand
GCTGTCTGCTTAATGAAAGTTGAATTCCTAAAGAAATTTTCCAGGGATCTTGATTCTGTTAACTCAAAGAATGTGAAGCAATCTTTAATTCGAGTAATAGAGTTATTGGAAAGTGCTCAAACCCTGGAAGAGATTCCAAATCTGAAAAAGCTGAAAGGTCATAAATCAGCTTATAGAATCAGGATAGGAGAGTACAGATTGGGATTATTTTTCGAAAGCTCAAGAGTCTTACTTGCCAGGTTTTTACACAGAAAAGACATCTATAAGATTTTCCCTTAAAGAACGGTAACCAGACCATTGCGCACAACTGTTAACAGTTTCATGCAGTTATGGTATTTATTATGCCGTTGTATGATGTTCCTCTTAGCTTTTGTGCTGCACCAACAACTGAATTTAGGAAGGATTGTAGATCTTAGATATTCTTCACTTCCCTGTCGTTGGTGGGCTTAGCATATGCCTGCGCCTCAACACCACGGCGTAAAATGCTCATTAGTATTCGGTCAGACCGGACAGGTGATGATTAGTGGTATGTAGCCGATTGCCTGATAGTCGCACACCATATATGCCAATGTAATGTTGGCAGCTGGCTGTAATTTTGTTTTTTTTCGGAGTCGGTTAATTATTCTTCTTTTCTGATTGTCAGTAAATAATTTTACCCAGGATAACACAAGCACATCATATCCGCCTGATTTTTGTTTTTCTTCTTCTGTAAGGCGAATCATTAAAATTTGAGGTCTGTTGCCTTTGACAATCCATGGTTTTACACAACGTTTGAAATAATCGCTTTTAGATAAAATCGTAGCCCCTGAATTTCCGGTCACAAACGCAATTTTTTTATTAACGAAGCTAAACTCACCTCGCTTATCTTTCAGCATGGAGTTAAAAAAATCGGCTTCTTGGCTGGTTGGAGTTGTGTAGTTATCAAGACCTAAACTGTCCGCTGTTTGCCCAAGAACGCTTGTGGTGAAAAAGAGAAAAGTTATTAATATTCTTGTCCTCATTTTAGTAACTCTTTATTTAAGCTTGCAGCTAACGATCAACAACTTGCTGCAGTAGCGGCATTCTGTGTTTCGTTTGCCTAAATTTATTGATACAGTTGAATAAAGTTTATTTGCCCAGCCTTTGTTTGTCGAGCCGATATTGTAGTAAGCTGGTTAGCGGTTTAAAAACCACTATGCTCTTTTCTCCACTTTAAATATTCTGATAACACCGGGGAGAAATTTTTCCACCATTGCGCATATTCTTCGTCTGTAAACGCAGCCGAAGAATGGTGCTGTAGTCTCAAGTCATCCTGTCTACGTGATCTCCAATAGGCAGCCACCGGATGAACCCCTTTTGTTGCACTGTACAGAATCCAATCAATATTGGCATCATCTGGACCAACTATTTCCTTGCCTAAAACCTTACCTGCTGTGTCTAGCAAAATATAGCAGGGCAATGCATCGACGTTCCATTTGATGTAAACAGAAGTATCACTACTATATAAGTTTATTCCAACCGGGTGGTACTTCTTCAATGCTTTTCTCCACTTGGTTCTAGTGTCTTCAACATTGATGTTTACAAATACAATTGATGAATCCAGGTTCAATGCTTTCACCCGTTTAAACAATTGTTCCTGATAGGGAAACCTGGCTATACACGGCCTGCATGATGTCGACCACATATCCAGGTAAAGAATTTTGCCTTTGAACTTCTCTAAGGTTTGGCTATTCCCTTTATCATCTACGAATGACACCGGGCTCAAATAAGTTCCAGAATCTTTATAAAATCTGGGCAGGTAGTTATCTGCAAGCCAAGCCGAATCCATTTGACAGTTGGCCGAAGTGCAGTATAAAACCAGGAGTAGAATCAATAAATGTCTCATTAGTTAGTGTGGTTTGTTTTTACCGCCAACAGTTGTATTTACAAAATTTCTTGCAACAAAATACATTAATTATCAGCACCAACT
>JAGIAB010000612.1 GCA_017745135.1 Flavisolibacter sp. | reverse complement strand
CTTCAACATTAAGAGCTTTCGATTTATATGATAAATGATAAACTGTGAGGGTCTGTGTGCAGAGAAGTCCCTCCACCGGAGGTCCCGATAGCTATCGGGATAGGGAGGCCGCTCTAAAACTTAATTGTAATTTTTCCCTTCTTGTTTTTTTTCTTCTTCCATTTAGGACCCTCTTTCAATAATCGAACGGCTTCTTCATCGCATTTTTGACAAAGCGATTTTACAACGGTAATGTTTACAGGTTGCCCGTTTTGGTCAACATCAAAAGAAAGTTGTACTTCGCCTGCAATCGTTTTTGTTTTTAACTCTTCAGGCATTTTTAAATTGTTGATCACATAGTCGTCAAACTTTACATAGCCTTCCGCAGGTTCAAGGGTGTCAATAGTAACTTTAGGATATTTATCTGTTGATTTTCTTTGAACGCCATAACCGACTACTACTTCCTGTAATGCGGGCTGTGAATCCTTTGGTAGTGGCTGGAGAACAATATCGAAATGCTTAAGGGTGTCATTTTCTTGTATTGCCGGGGCCATTGTGGCAAGTTTGACGGCTGCATCTTTATTAAATGCAGTTTCCTTGCCGGCATCGAAAGTGAGCGTATCATTTGTTTTTCGGGTAGCAGAGGCTGTATTGCTCCGGTTTATTTCAACGATCTTGATATCCTCAGGCTTGCCTTTACTGTCCTCTGTTTGTACCTGCGGTGCAGAAAGATGCCGCACTGAATTGGCGTTCGGTTCATTTTTATAATATCCGTTTGATTGATTGTTTCTTCTATTAATGACTACACTTTCTTGTATTTTTTCAGTAGGAAGGTTTTTATTGATTTCTGCTTCTTTTTTGGCCGTTGTGGCGGCCTCTTTTTTGTTGTTTATCTTTTTATCAGCAGAACTATTTGAATGAACATTACTATCTATTGTTTGTTGGCCCGGCATTGAATAATTAGAACTTTTTTCAGATGCCTTTTCATTTTGGACAGCTACCGAAGGCTGAGAACTTTTTTTCGAAATATCGTAAACCAACCATCCTGTTCCGGCAATAATTATAAAAAGCGCAGCAACGCTCAACCATCTATATCTCTGAAAAAGGGGAACTACTTTTTTTTGATTCAGTTGTTCATCAAGCCTCGATTGCATTTTTGCCAGGTCGGTTGTTGGAGTAGAAGTAAATGCATAACCTTCTAAAGCATCTGCCAGGAATGGATCGTCCAGCGCTGCCTTTTCAAGGGCATGCCTTTCCTCCGGCGACATTTTCCCGGAATGGTACCGTTCGATATCGCTGGCCGTAAAGCCGTTATTTTTTGATGACATCATTTTCAACGATCGCTTTTGTTTTAGGACTCTCCATACAGATCTTCAGATTCCTTCTTCCGTTCTGAATAAAACTCCTTACCTGGTTCCATTCCATGCCGGTAGTTTCAGCTATTTCATTATAACATTTGCCCTGCAGATAAAAGAGTTCAATTGCTTTTTTTTGCTCGCTTTGTAATTGGCCAAGGCAATAATCCAGCTTTTTGAAATTTTCTTCTTTCTCCAGTTCGCCATTCAGATGCACATTTTCTTCCGATTGCATAAGCTCTACATCAAAGTTTACAAACGTTTGCTTTTTTTCGGAGCGAATGCGCATCAGGCAATGGTTTTTCGATAAAGTATACAGCCATCCCTTAAAATTATCAACCTCGTGTTTTTGAAGTTTTACTACCAGTTCCTCAAAAATGGAGATGACAGAATCCTGTGCGTTGTCGGGATTTTTTAAATACTTCAGGCAAACACCATAAACCAGTTCCATATAGCGTTGGTACAATTCTCCAACAAGGTTGGTATCGCCTGACTGTTTATAAGCCTGAACGAGGTCTGCATCGGTCAACTGGCTGGACGATATGTTTTTCAGGAAAGCCAAGGTTCTAAAGTAAGAAGAAAAAATTTTTAGAAAGGCATGTGTAATGTGTTAAAA
>JAGIAB010000611.1 GCA_017745135.1 Flavisolibacter sp. | reverse complement strand
CTGCCGGGCATCCCTACTACCCAAATCCCAATCGTATTTATAGCGGATAGCCCTTGCCAGTGATAGCAGCACCCACAGCGCATATACTACGGGAAGGATCAGAATGTTTTGTGCAGCCTCGAGCCGGCCGGTTACTGCAAACACACCTATAAAGGTGAGGTAAGGTATGACGAGAAAAAAATAAACACCTTTATAGGCATGGAATTTCATTTTCTCCAGCTCAAAGCCTTTGTAAACATAATAGGGGAAATAGCAGGAGTTATAAAACCGGTTCCATAAGCAATACACTCCTGCAGAAAAAAAGAACCGGGAAGGTCGGGGTCCGGCAAAAGACCACCGGTGATATTATACAACAGCAGCAGGAAAATCAATATAGTATCCAAAAAACCAGTCTTGTCATCAGGGCGTGCGAGACGGTAAATAACCAGGTAAAAAAGGATCACCGTCTCTATACACACAAAGAGGAAAGTCACCATATGCATCTCTGTACCCAATACCTGCATGCTCAAAAGGATTTACCTATTTTCTTTTCAAAAAGAATAGCCTGTAACCAAGATCCAGTTCGCCATAAATTTCCAGTCCCCATTTGAGGTACCATGGAATATTGTTTTGGGTGGATGTTTCAAGGCAAAAGGTTCTTTGCATGGCTTCTGCATCTTCCATCAACTCGCTTAACAGAACACTGCCAATACCCTTGTTCTGTTCCTCAGGCTGTACACCTATAAACCATACATAGTATAAGGGACCTTTGAATTGCAGTTTTTTGATTCGGTCCTCCCTCTTCATGGCTTTAGAAACCCCAGCGATACCAATACAGTTTACCACCAGTTGCATGTCCCACAAAATGGAATGCAGTGTTGTCTTTTTTTTATCAGGAAACAATACCAGGGCACAAGCCTTTTTGTCTTCAGAAAGAACTACCCTTCCAAAAGCATGGCAAACCTCGAACGAATAAGCCATTAGCCGCTGTATGCGCCTTTTCCTCTGTGCGTCTTGTTTCACTATGTAATTGACGCTTTTGTTATCGTTGAAAGAGTTAGCAAGAATATCAACAATAGTGTCTTTATCTGAATAGGTTGCCTCGATCATAGCTTCCGTTTTGAAACTGCAATGAATTCTTTATTCACCTCCAACTCCCAAAAGTTCAATGCTGGAAATTTCATTGAATAAAGAAATAAAAAAAATTTAGGCTATGACCGGCTGAATGGTTTGTTTCTTTACAAAAGAGTTTTGCAATCGGTAATATTTTGAGCATACATCAGGATTCCTGGGCCAATCTTAACCACTATAAATGTTTTTCAAATCTGTCGCCTTCTTTAAAATATTTGTGACATTAAAAATATATTCTAGTAGTTGAAACTATAAATTATTAATTAGGTCCTCTTTATTTTGAATCTAAAGCTGCAAAAAGGGTTAATTTTTAACCCATAATGCAGCGAGCAACTAAGCTTGGTGTTATAATTTAACCGGAAGCCGATCTGAAACATCCAGTGGAAGAGAGTTGAATGATCCAATTAAATTTTTACATTCACTACAATTTTACACAGTTTGCTATGCACCTACTTATTTTCCTCGAGATCCTGCTTGTTATAGCTGTAATTATGATGTTCATCATGAAAAACAGAATTACAAGACTTCAAAAAGAGCATGTAAAGCTCTATAAAAAATATTCCAACTAAGAAATAAGGGAATGAAAAGGCCTTGCCAGGCGGTCATTCTACTTCTTCCATAAGTTTACTTTTTGTGCAAACCTATTTCAAGACTAGACAGGGGCTCAGTAGCTCGCCGAAGACCCGGGCGGACGTTCAAATCTTTACAGCCTATTTGTTTTTGACTCCATGTTTTGAAGTACACTGCACAGTCGATTCTTATTTTTTATAACTCACTTTCCAAATAATATTTGCTCCATCATCCGACACAAGCAAAGAACCATCGGCTGCTACTGCCACT
>JAGIAB010000610.1 GCA_017745135.1 Flavisolibacter sp. | reverse complement strand
GTTTTTATTTTACTACACCCGGCTTCCTTAATATTTTATCCATCGTCTTTCCTTTTGCCAGTTCATCAATCAGCTTATCAAGATAGCGTACCTTTTGCATCAGTTTATCTTCAATTTCTTCTACACGATACCCGCAAATAACACCTGTTATCAATGAAACATTGGGATTCATTTGAGGCGCCTGTTTAAAAAATGTCTCAAAATCATTCTTTTGATCCAGTTGTGCCTGCAAACCTTTTTCATCATACCCGGTTAACCAGTATATGATTTCATCAACTTCAGATTTTGTACGTCCCTTTTTTTCTGCTTTTTGAATGTATAAAGGGTAAACGCTGGCAAAGGTCATGCGGTACACTCTTGTATTGTCCATTTTAGTGGCTGTTAGCTTTCAAAATTAATTCATCGGAGGTAATTGAACGTACTGGCTGAATTAAAGAAGTTATTATATCAGTGTCAATAAGTAACCAACCAGTGACCCACCTAAAACTATCCATGCACTATTTATTTTTCTGTAGCCAAACGTCAAAGCAATGCTCGCAACTGCAATAAGAATTGTCCGCCACCCGGTGATGCTGTCCTTGCCCATGGTATAACAAACTGCCATGATGATGGCCACCGAAGCCACATTCACTGCGTCAAGAAAAACGGAAAACAGTTTTGAGTTTCGCATTTGTTTTACAAGCGGATTGAGCAAAGCAACAAAGACAAATGAAGGCAGAAATATTGCGATGGTGGAAATGATGGCACCTGTCCATCCGTTGATCTGGTAACCGATAAAAGTTACAGAGGAAAAAACGGGTCCCGGGGTAAATTGTCCCACTGCAATGGCATCGATAAGCTGCTGCCTGCTTAGTAGCCCGGTTGAAACCAACTCGGTGTCAAGAAAGGCAAACAAAACATAACCGCTTCCGTAAAGAACCGCACCTATTTTCAAAAAAATCCAAAACAGGTTGGTGTTGGTTGTTGAAAAAAAAGCTGTGTTTGTAATCTGCAAAAGCGTAAGAGGAAAAAAGCTATGTGTGGTGTTTCGCATTTTGATGGATGTCCATGCCAACGCAAAAATACCCGCACCAAACATCAGGTAAATTTCATTGAAGTTCAGTAGTGAAAGTATCAATACGGTTGCTCCTATAATTCCCAATTCAACCGACTTGAATGATTTTTTGGCAAGCGGATAAACGGCTGAAAGCACCACGGCAATAATGGCCGGCTTAATACCATAAACAAATGGCTGCACCTGTGGCAATTGCCCGTATTGCTTGTATAACCAGGCAAACACACCTGTAATGAATACAGCAGGAAGAATGAAACATAGACCCGCGACAATTAAGCCTTTCCAACCTGCTCTTTCGTGCCCGATGTGGATAGCCATTTCGGTGCTGTTCGGTCCCGGAATTAAATTGGTGGCTCCAATCAGGTCAAGAAAATGTTGTTCGGTCATCCATTTTCTTTTCTCAACAACCTCCTGTTGCATCATGGCAATGTGTGCAGCAGGTCCGCCAAAAGCAGTAACACCCAGACGCAGAAATAGTTTGGCAACATCTTTTAAGTTTCCGCTACTGTCCATGCTTAAAAAGTTTCTTGTCAAGCGAGTTGTTTTCACCATCAAAGTAAAGCAGATAAAGAAACAGCATTGTCATAGCAAAATCAGTTCACTATTCGTGTGCCATTTACGGGAAACCTTTATCATCAGAATGGGATATTTTGTTGTAATGAAAGCCACTGCCACAATTAATGTAGGTGCGGATGATGTAGTAAAGATTTTATTTTTCATCACGGCAGGTAAAGTCCTGGTTGCTGAAGGGCGGACTGCTTGGGATTTTTCCAATATTATATTCAAAGTTAGCAGCACGATGGCAGTTGTTGCAAGTATTGGTTAGTAAAGTGTAACTTCTCCTGAACAAAGCCAAATTCTTTTGTTCAATGGCAGCATCTACGCTGTCCAACGGAGGCAGGATC
>JAGIAB010000060.1:11507-11748 GCA_017745135.1 Flavisolibacter sp. | reverse complement strand
TCTTTCCCTTTGTATGCGCATTGATCAGGGTGCCTACCTTGGCGCCAATAGCTATTTTCACACTCTTCTTGTCGTTTTCAGGATTGAAGCGATAGCGCAGTTCTACTGGTAATTCTAAAAAATTTGTGGATAGCTTATATCTTTTAAAATGAGAAGTGTCGGAAACATTATTGAAACGGATGCTTTCTGTTCTTTCTTTGATACCAACCGTCATTTTATCAAAAATCATATTATCGCTGGC
>JAGIAB010000060.1:3233-11497 GCA_017745135.1 Flavisolibacter sp. | reverse complement strand
GGATTGGTTTTGAAAGGAAAATTCATCATTACATAAATATTCAGGGTGCGGGGAATTCCTTTTGTTTTAATAGAATCAGGACTGCCTGCCCAGTTTAAATAGCCGAGCTGAATCATAAAATGATCATTGGAGGGGGTTTCTTTTTTTACGCTGATAACTCTGCGAAGGGTTGAATCCTGCCCGAATGCTGCACTAAACAAACAAACAGCAATAACTGCGAAAACGATTTTTCTCATAATAAAAGTTGAGTGAAGCAAATGTATTTTGCCACGGGTTAATGAAAGGTTAAACGAGGTGCAAAGGTAAAGGTTTGGAATCAGGGGTTAGGTGTTTGGGGTTGGGAGTTTGGAGTTGTTTGAAGCAATCAATCAGGGAGTTCATAAAAATAAAAAAAGCAGAACGTATGTTCTGCTTTTGTGGATCCTGAGGGACTTGAACCCCCGACCCTCTGATTCACTTTCCTTTAGTTTCCTAAAGTAGTAGGACTATCTCACCACCTTTTCCGTTTTAACGGAAGTCAGGTGAGGGGCGTTAGTAGAAGCTTATTGGTTGATCTCCTCACTTCTTAGTCTCTGCACCTTCCGGGTTACTTATTGATCGTTCTCCCGGCTTGGCTCAGGATTACCATTTTCGTTTGTTACGAAAGAAGGCTTCCCTGAGTTAACCCCTTTCACATCCGGCAATTTCTTGCCGGCGGCACCGTCAATTATTCTTTGGATATTATCAGTGTTGAGTTCAGGATTATGCTGTTCTGAATGACAGTTAGAGCATAATAAAACACATTTTGAAGCTTCCTGCAAAATCATCTCCCATCTTTTGTTGGAAAGAACCCGCACATCAAGTTTAAACAACTTAGTGGTCGAGTCTATGTGATGGAAGTGTAGCGCAGCAGCATTCTTGTTATAGCCACATATTTTACATTTTCCTCCAAACATTTCAATTAGCTTAAGTTTTCTTCTTAGCGAACGAAGAGTTTGAGAGTGGTAAGTGTTAGTTTGTTTCTTTAGCCTGTGATAGTGATCTTTCTGCTTGCAACTATTGCTGCAATATTTTTGCTTCGGACCATTTAAAACAGTGTTACAAACCACGCAAAATTTAGAAGTCATAACAATTCAGTGTTACCTGAATTTACAATACCTGATTCAAAGAACTAATTATTGATGAGTCAGACGCTCTAACCACCTGAGCTAAGGATCCGGCACTTTTTAATAAAGTGAAGCGCAAAAATAGGGAAAAGGCTCAATCTTTTATTTCTTCAAAATCGATATATTCTCCAACACCGCCTTTGGTGTTACTGTTTTGATTTTGTTTGGTGCCATTTTGCTGCTGCCCGTATTGTTCTGACTGCCCGTTCATGCGTTCCTGCATTTCGCGGAAACCTTTCCGAACCCGTTGGGTAGTTCTGTAAACAGGAAGGATAAAATCAAATATCAACTTGAAAACGAGGTAAGCCACAAAAGCCACGAAAAGAAAACCTAAAATCGACATGAATCAAAGGTAATCAGGGCATTTTATCTAATCTTAATTTGGAAGGTATTTAACGTTTGTCTTAAATTTGTGTCCGGAAATGAAATGATGAAAGGGAACGTGGCCGTTCCCTTCTTCTTTTAAATAACTTATGCAGGCAGAAGATCAAATCAGGATAATTGAAGAAAAGGTCAACAATTTACTCGCAGGTCACCCTTCGCATTTTTTGGTTGAGGTTAGAATTAAGCCTACCAATAATGTTAAGGTATTTATCGATGCTGATGAGGGGGTAATCCTATCCGAGCTTATTGATTATAACAGGAAACTGTATAAGCAGTTAGAAGAAAGCACCCTATTTCCCAATGGAGATTTTTCACTGGAAGTTTCTTCGCCGGGACTGGATGAGCCTTTGAAATTATTCAGGCAGTATAAAAAGAATATCGGAAGATTTGTTGAGGTTCATTTTAAGGACAGCACAAAGAAAGAAGGCAAGTTAATTGACGCCACACAGGACGGCATTATCATTGAGACCGAAACCGGCAAAGGAAAAAAGAAAGAAATTAAGCAGGAGTCCATCCTGTTTGATCAAATAAAAAATACAAAAATTCAAGTGAAGTTTTAAAGAAGCTGTTGGCCTATAGCTATTAGCCGTTAGCCAGCTAATAGCCAGCAGCTAAAAGCTAAAAGCTAAAAACTATGGCAAGTATCAATCTTATCGAGGCATTCCAGGAGTTTAAAGATGCCGAAAATATTGACCGTCCAACCCTTATGCGTGTGGTTGAAGATGTATTCAAAACATTGCTCCGCAAAAAATATGGAAGCGATGAAAATTTTGACGTGATTGTAAACGCGGAGAAAGGAGACCTTGAAATTTTCCGCCGCCGCAATATTGTGGACGATGACGACATTTATAATACCCTGGAAGAAATTGGAGTAAGTGATGCCCGGAAAGTTTCGCCGGACTATGAAGTAGGTGAAGAATTGTATGAGGAAGTGAACCTCGAAGATTTTGGCCGTCGCGCCATTCTTGCTGCCAAGCAAACTTTAGCAAGCCGTATTTCTGATCTGAAGAAAAACGTGCTGGCCAAAAAATACCAGGACAGGATTGGAGAGATCATCAGTGCAGAGGTTTACCAGGTTTGGAAAAAAGAAATTTTATTGCTGGATGAAGAGGGAAATGAATTGATCCTGCCGAAGAGCGAACAAATTCCGCAAGACTATTTTAAGAAGGGAGAGAACATCCGTGCCGTAGTGAAGAAGGTGGATATGAAAAATAATACGCCGGTAATCATACTTTCCAGAACTTCACCTGATTTTCTGGCAAAGCTTTTGGAAATAGAAGTGCCGGAGATCTTCGATGGACTCATTGTTATTAAAAAGATTGTTCGTGAACCCGGCGAAAGAGCCAAAGTTGCAGTAGAATCTTACGATGACCGCATTGACCCGGTAGGTGCCTGCGTAGGTATGAAAGGAAGCCGCATTCATGGTATCGTTCGCGAGTTGAAGAATGAAAATATCGACGTAATTAACTGGACTAACAACATCCAATTATTGATACAACGTTCTTTAACGCCGGCCAAGATCACTTCAATGGAATTAGACCAGGAAGAAAAGCATGCCAACGTTTACCTGCGTCCCGACCAGGTTTCACTGGCCATTGGCCGCCGGGGTGTAAATATTAAGTTAGCTTGCGAGCTTACAGGATACGAACTGGATGTTTATCGCGATAACGAGGGCGAAGTAGAAGAATTTGATATTGACCTGGAAGAATTCAGTGATGAAATTGAAAGCTGGGTAATTGATGAACTGAAACGTGTAGGTTGCGATACGGCGAGAAGTGTTTTGGATTTGACAGCAGAAGAATTGGAAAGAAGAACGGACCTGGAAAAAGAAACCATCACCGAAGTAAGGAAGGTATTGCAGGCAGAATTTGAGAAAGAATGATAATGTGAATCGTCAATCGTCAATCGTGAAACGAGGCAGGTTGAGGTTGAGGATTCATCTTTAATAAGAAGCAGCAAATAGTACTGATCAAATGTCTGTTTGCATAAAATAAAAAAGTAAAGTGATGTTGGCTTCGTCCGTCTCAAGGATAAATCCTATTGACGATTGACGATTCACGATTCACGACAAAAAACAGTTAATGGCAGAAACAGTAACAACACCAAGGTTGATGGCGGCCGCCAAAGAGTTCAACATCGGAAGAGAAACCCTTGTTGATTTTTTGGTGAGTAAAGGGTTTGATAAGGACGAGCTGAAACCTACTGCTAAGCTCACGGAAGACATGTACCGTGCCTTGCAGGCAGAATTTCAGAGTGATAAAGTAGCGAAGCAAAAAGCGGTGCAGATCGATTTACCTAAAGGTCCTGCAGCCGAAACCAAAAAGAAAAAAGACGAAGAAGAAATAAATTTCCGCAAGGAAGAAAAGAAACCTGCGAAAAAAGAAGAAGCACCAGCACCCGCGCCGGCGCCGGCACCAGTTGTTGAACCTGTGCAGGAAACCCCGGTTGTTCCGGAGCCTGAGCCTCAACCCCAACCCCAACCTCAACCACAACCCGAACCTCCAAAGACGGAAGAGCCTGAAGTAGTGCGGTTGGATGCCCCCGAAATTGAAGGACCCAAAATCATTAATAAGATCGACTTATCCGCAATTGACTCTTCTACACGCCCAAAGAAAACAGCAAAAAAAGCTAAGAAGGAAGAAGAGAAAGTAGAAGAAGAAGCAATGCCTGTTGCAGAAGTTCCGGAACCACAGGTTGAAGTTGAAGAAGTAACACCGCCGGTTGTTGAAGTAAAAGTAGAACCCGTTGCAGAACCAGAGGAAGAAGAGCCGGTTGTTGAAAACATCAGGGCCGAAAAAATTGAAGGGCCGAAGATCCTTGGCAAAATCGATCTTCCTGTTGAAAGCGATACAAGACCCAAGCAGGATGAAAAGCGCAAACGCAAGCGCATACCCATCGAAAAAAGAGAGCCGGGACAACAGCAGCAAGGTTTTCATCATAAAGGTGAGGGACAGCAACAGCATGGTACCAGTGGAGGTGGCGGCAGAATCACCATTCAGAAAAATGATGGCCGCGGCCGGGGAGGACAAGGGGATGGAAGATTTGGCCATGGCAGAGGACAACGTCCTGCATTTGCCAAACGTGAGGACAAGCAAATTGACGAAAAAGAAATTCAACGTAAGATACAGGAAACACAAGCCAAGCTTACCGGTGGTGGCGGCAGGAAAGTAAAAGCCAAACGCCGCGACCGTAAGCATGAAAATGCAGATGCAACCGAAGGTGTTGAAAGCAACAAGTTGCAGGTAACTGAATTTATTTCGGTAAGCGAGTTGGCCAACCTGATGGATGTTTCCTTTGCGGAAGTTATTGGCAAGTGTATGGGCCTCGGTATCATGGTGTCTATCAACCAGCGCCTGGATGCTGAAGTAATTGAGTTAGTGGCCAGTGAATTTGGCTTTGATGTTGAGTTCATCGACATGGAAAAGCAATTGGAAATGGAGGAGATGGATGAAGAGGATAATGAAGAAGATCTGAAACCGCGTTCTCCAATTGTTACCATCATGGGTCACGTTGACCACGGTAAAACTTCATTGCTCGACTACATCCGTAAAACCACTGTGGTAGCAGGTGAAGCCGGTGGTATCACCCAGCACATTGGTGCTTACCAGGTGAACCTTCAAAATGGTAAAGACATTACCTTCCTTGATACACCAGGTCACGAAGCGTTTACAGCCATGCGTGCCCGTGGTGCCAAGATTACCGATATTGCAGTTATTGTAATTGCAGCCGATGATGCGATCATGCCTCAAACAAAAGAAGCCATCTCGCATGCGCAGGCTGCTAATGTTCCCATGATTTTCGCCATCAACAAGATTGATAAAGAAGGCGCCAATCCCGCAAAAATTTATGAGCAATTAGCCAACATGAATTTGCTGGTAGAATCCTGGGGCGGTAAATACCAAAGCCAGGAGCTTTCTGCCAAGCAGGGTTTGAATGTTGACCTGCTGCTTGAAAAAATATTACTGGAAGCGGAGTTGCTGGAGTTAAAAGCCAACCCGGAAAGAGAAGCCAACGGAACGATCATCGAGGCTACTTTAGATAAAGGCCGGGGCTATGTAGCCACAGTACTTGTACAAAACGGAACCTTACGTGTTGGTGATCTTGTAGTGAGCGGACAGTATTACGGTCGTGTAAAAGCAATGGTGAATGAAAGAAACAAAAGAGTGGACGCTGCTCCTCCGTCAACACCAGTATTGATACTCGGTTTGAATGGTGCACCGCAGGCCGGTGAAACCTTCAGGGTTTACCAGGATGAGGCAGAAGCAAAAGAAATTGCGAACCGTCGTGCACAAATTCTGCGTGAGCAGGGTATGCGTGCCAAGAAACATATTACACTGGATGAAATTGGCCGTCGTCTGGCACTTGGAAACTTTAAGGAACTGAATGTAATTATCAAAGGTGATGTGGATGGTTCGGTTGAAGCGCTGAGTGACTCACTTCAAAAATTATCTACTGAAGAAATTTTGGTGAACGTGATTCACAAAGGTGTTGGACAGATCAACGAAAGTGATATTGTGCTTGCAGAAGCATCCGATGCCATCGTAATTGGATTTAATGTTCGTCCTTCCATGCAGGCGAATCGTTTGGCTGAGAATGCAGGCATCCAGATCAGGATGTACTCCATCATCTACAATGCCATCGAAGAGATAAAGAGTGCAATGGAAGGTATGTTGGAGCCGAAGATCCAGGAAAAGATCGTTGGGAACGTAGAAGTGAAAGAAGTGTTCAAGTTTGATAAAGCTACCGTTGCCGGCTGCCAGGTGATCGAAGGAAGGATCAAACGTGATAATAAGATACGCCTGATTCGTGATGGTATCGTGGTCTATCCAACAGGCGAAGGCGCCAGTGCGGAATTAGCATCTCTGAAGCGTTATAAGGACGATGTGAAAGAAGTATTGACAGGAATGGAATGTGGGTTGACCATTAAGAACTACAGCGATATCAAGGTTGGAGATATTATTGAAGCCTACGAAGAGGAAGAAGTAAAGAGAACACTGTAATCAATTTTATTAAATAGTGAATTGACCGTCTCACAGGGACGGTCATTTTTTTTACAGCAATTCTTGTGTGATGATTTTTATGGACGGATGGTTTCTTCAGAATTGCGAACAGTGCCTGAGAAATCTTTTCTACGGTTTAACTCCTCAGCTATTTTATTGAGCATCCTGATATTTTCCTGCTGATCTTCAAGATTGGCGCCATTGAGTAAACCTTTAGCCAGCTTTGTATTGATTTTATGATAGAGCGATTTTAATTCTTCCTTGTTAAGAAATGTCAGATCTTCCTCACTACTCCTTGCTGTAGTCATGGCAAATACTTCTTGGTTTTTCTAACCATTATAAAAATCCATACCAAGAGCTTGTTTGCCCGGATAATTTCCGAAGAATTAACTTATGCTATCAGTGAAGAATATTGATGTTTCTTTTTTTAATGTAGTAATGCCAGAAAAGCATGGTTGCCATGGACCGATACGGTTTCCATTTTTTTGACAGCTCCAACAAATCTTCTTTGTTTGGTGATGATAGTTGTTTCACCATTTTAATTGAATTCACTAAAGCAAGATCACCAATTGGAAAAATATCTGTCCTTCTTAATGCATGAAGAAGATAAATATCAACCGTCCAGTCACCAATACCTTTTACTGCTTTTAGTTCTGAACGAACAATAGCATCCGGCAAGGATTCAAATTTCTTAAGGCTGATCCTTTTCTCAGTAATCGCTTTTGCCAGCTCTCTTGTGTAAACAATTTTCTGCCGGCTTAAATAACAGCTTCGCAATTCTTCATCTGTTAATTGCAATAAATTTTTTGGAGCGATGCGAATTCGTTCTTTTAGTTTTTTGTAAGCGGAATAGGCCGAAGCCAAAGAAACCTGTTGTTCTAAAATGGTGAGTATAAGGGTTTCAAAAGTGTTCGGTCTTATCCATACAGGAGGATAATCATATTCTGCAATAATTGCTTTTAAATCTTTATCCTTTTTAGCAACGAGGTCGTAAAGCCGCTGAAGGTTTTCTTCACCGAATGTTTGGATCACTTTCTGATTTTGATTGATAATGAGTATAAAAACAATTATACTACAAAAAACAAAACAAAATCTTTAATATGGTTACATGATAATGGTAATGCGATCATCTTTTATTTAGACAACGATAAAGTACCCGGTATAAGTGTAAGTTATTTTGAAGGTGATCAGGCTTTTGCTTTAAATTTTGCAATGGCTTCTTTGGTAAAATGGCTTAACACCAGCCTTCCACTGATCTCTGCACGTTCAGACAACAGGTCGTCCCAGTTTTCTGTTCCCTGCCAGAATATTTTTTTCAGTTCAGCCATGGCCTGGGGATTGGAATGTGAAAGCTGATTGGACAAACGGCGTATGGATTCATCCATGCTTTCTACGGAAGAGTGCAATTCAGAGTAAAGGCCTTTTCTTCTTGCCCAATCGCCGTTGCGCCATAAAGTAGCATCAATAGCCAACTGGGAAAAAGAAGATAACCCGATCTTTCTTTGCACTGCGGGACCTACCACGAAGGGGCCTATACCAATTGCCAGTTCGCTTAACTTAATTTCTGCGCCCTCTACTGCTATAGCATAATCTGCTGCTGCAACTATACCTACTCCGCCGCCAACACATTTGCTATGAATTCTTCCAATAATAAACTTTGGACATTTACGCATAGCATTAATGACATTGGCAAAGCCGCTAAAAAATCCAAATCCCTGCTTTTGATTTTCACTTT
>JAGIAB010000060.1:0-3223 GCA_017745135.1 Flavisolibacter sp. | reverse complement strand
TGCCCGTGTGGTGCAGCTCGGCGGTCTCCGACACCACGTCGAACTTGTAGCCGATGTGGCCGCCCACCAGGGCGTTGTTGGCCGGCGCGCCGCCCTGGCCGCCAAGCAGGCCGCCGAGCAGCGAGCCCAGGTCAAGGCCGCCGCTTGCAGCGCCGGGTGCTGCGCCGGCACAAAATGCTTTTTCTCCTGCTGAACGTAAAATAATCACCTTGGTATCCGGGTCGGTACCGGCATCGTAAATCTCATTGGCTAATGCTTCCAAAATGCGATGAGGAAGTGAATTGCTTTGCGGGTGGAAAAACTCGATAGTGGTGATTCCGTTGTGGTTTTCCACATCTACATAACCGTTGATAAGATCTTTTGCCATAGCGCTAAGAGTTAAAAGAGAGAAGGAGAAAAAGAGACTTCATTTAAAGCGTTCTTTTAATTCTTCCCTACCAAAATTATTAAATACACGGTGTATTCCTTCCTTCATCAATGCAACTTTAAAATTGATAAGCATGCCGTGTTTAAGATTCAACAAAGAAAGCTGCGTTTGTAATTGTTTGAAATAAACTGTGGGTAATGGATAAACTGATTTTAATTCAACAATGAGCTGCTCGTCTACCAGTAAATCAAGTTTGTAGGCATTTTCAATACACAAAGCTTCATATTCAATCGGTAGTAGCAGTTGCCTTTTTACTTCAATATTTAATTTCAGAAGCTCGTAATAAAGAATCTCCTCGTACACTCTTTCGAAGCAGCCGGGTCCAATTCTGGAATGGATCTTTATGCAAAGGTCAACAATAATGCCTGTCAGCTTGTTAATTTCCATTTCGCCAATGGTGATAGTCTGAAGGGATAAGATTCTCTATTAAAATAAGCCACCTAAAAACAAAATGCAACTACACCTTTTCTCCTTCTCTCTTTCAACTCTTAGCTCTTTCTTTTTACCATAGTCAAAATTGTTGCCACGCCTATATGCTCATTCGTTTCGTCAAACATTTCAACCAGCCATTTTACAATGCCTTTGGGAATGTCGTTTTCATCTTTTGGGTCCTGTGGAAGTTTTTCCTTACAGGTGAAACGCACATACATTTCTGCGCCGGCATAAACCGGTTTGGTGAAACGCAATTCGTCAATGCCGTAATTCAAAAGCACAGGATTTTTTTCATAGCTGTCAACAAATAAACCTGCTGCAGCACTCATGATAAAGTATCCGTGAGCTACCTGCCTCTCAAACATGGTTCCTGAAAAATCAGTGTCTTCCATGTGTGCATAAAAATGGTCGCCGCTTAAATCTGCAAAGGCATCAATGTCTTCGCTGGTAATTGTTCTTTTTGCAGTGATGATTTGATCCCCAACTTCCAGGTCCTCAAAGTATTTTTTGAAAGGATGAACGGGAGATTGAATTCCTTTTGCAGCCGGTTGATATTGTTGTGTGATAGCTGTGATGGTTGTTGGAGAACCCTGCACCGCTACTCTTTGCATATAATGTTTTACTCCGCGAACGCCGCCCATTTCTTCTCCACCCCCGGCTCTTCCTGGTCCTCCGTGAATGAGCATGGGCAGGGGTGAACCATGACCTGTACTTTCTTTTGCGCACTCTTGATTCAGCACCAGAATTCTGCCGTGATGTGTTGCTGCACCCACAACAAACTCCGTTGCTATCTTATCACTTGCCGTAACAATAGAACAACACAAAGAGCCTTTCCCTTTCTTGGCTAACGCGATTGCATCGTTCAAATTTTTATAAGGCATAATGGTGCTGACAGGACCAAAACATTCGATCTCATGAACCACTTCATTCTGAAACGGATGTTCACTCATCAACAAAAGCGGAGAAAGAAATGCGCCTTTGGCAGCATCGGCGTCAATTACTTCAACACTATCTAAGGAACCATAAACAATTTGAGAAGATGCCAGGAGCTTTTGAACGTTTTGTTTTACTTCTTCTCTCTGATCCCTGCCTGCCAATGCACCCATTCTTACCTTTTCGTTCAATGGATTTCCGATAGTGGTTTGAGAAAGTGATTTCCCTAAAGCGATATAAGCGTCTTCCAATAAATGTTCAGGAACCAATATTCTCCTGATGGCAGTACATTTTTGCCCGGCCTTTACGGTCATTTCTTTTCGAACTTCTTTAAGGAAGATATCCCACTCAGGAGTATCCGGCCGCACATCGCTTCCCAAAACAATTGCATTGAGCGAATCGGCTTCCATATTGAAAGGCACAGCTTCTTCTAAAATTCTTTTGTTGGATTTCAATAGCAGTCCTGTTGATTTGGAGCCTGTGAATGTTACCACGTCCTGCGCCGTAACATGATCCAACATATCGCCTGCGCTTCCGCAAATCAACTGCAAGGCGCCTTCAGGTAAAATATTTGAAGCAATGATTTCTTTGACAACAGCTTCGGTAAGATAAGAGGTAATGGACGCAGGCTTCACAACTGCAGGTACGCCGGCCAACCAGTTGACTGCACATTTTTCCAGCATTCCCCAAACCGGGAAATTATAAGCATTGATATGAACAGCTACGCCTTCTTTGGGAACCAGCAAATGATGTCCCATAAAGGTTCCTCCTTTACTCAAGCCAACAGGATCGCCATCTGTGCAATAAGGAAGATCAGGAAATTTTCTTCTAAGGGAAGCATTGGCAAAAAGATTCCCGATACCTCCTTCAATATCAATCCAGCTATCGGCTTTTGTTGCCCCTGTATGATAACTGACCTGATAAAATTTTTCTTTTCTTTCCAGCAAATAAAGCGCTAAGGCTTTCAGCATTCGTCCTCTTTCATGAAAACTAAGCTTTCTTAAAGCAGTATTGCCGACCTGACGGCCGTATTGTAAAATAGAAGCAAAATCAAGACCTTTTGTAGTGGCGTATGCAATCGTTTCCCCGGTTACTGCATCATACAGAGGTTGGCCCTCTCCATCACCCGTAATCCATTTCCCCAGGATGTAGTTTTCTAGTTTCATATAGCTTTCTTTAATAAAGGTAAATGTGTTATTTTGGATGCAACGCAAATAAAGAATTGCTTGTCAAAAAGAAAAACAAACATGCGCAATGCCTTCTATATCCTCTGTAGTATTTTAATTACGGGCTGTGCCAAACAAAATAACTGCACTCCTTCTTCTCAATCGTTTACCTTCCAGTTAAATAAATCCATTGATACTTCGGCCAAAGAAGTAAAAACAATAGATGGCAGTTCCCGTGTTTTTAAATTTCAATACAACTATGAGC
>JAGIAB010000609.1 GCA_017745135.1 Flavisolibacter sp. | reverse complement strand
TCCAACAGCTATTCGGGTTTTTGGAACCAGCTCTATCACTCCATTTTGCAGGCGAATAACATCATAGCAAGCATTGACCGGTTGAAAGCTGCCGGAACCAATGAAAACTTCGACAATTACAAAGGTCAGGCGCTTACAGCAAGGGCACTTATGTATTTTGACCTGGTGCGTTTATACGGTAAGCCTTATTCCCAGGATAAAACATCGTTGGGTGTACCCAATATAACAGAACCAATAGAGGCATCGGCACAACCGCTGCGTACTACTGTAGAAGCGAACTACACCCAGATCCTCAAAGATCTAAAAGATGCAGAACCGCTGCTGCCCAAAACAAAATCGAACGGCTATTTAAATTACTACGGCAATAAAGCTATACAAGCCAGGGTTTATCTGAACATGGAAAATTATCCTGAAGCCTTAAAAGCTGCCGAAGCAATCATTTCAACTAATGTTTACAAATTGTACACGAATGCTGAATGGGTTGGTTCATGGAAAACACAGTTTGGCTCCGAATCCATATTTGAACTCGGTATTTTCCCAAATGAGAACGACTTAGGCAACAGTTCATTGGGAGCTTATCTTCGTCGTAAAGGACATGGTAGTAGCCAGATTTTGGGCTGGTTCATGGCCAGCGATTATTTTTTGAACAGACTAAAACAAGATCCTAATGATGTAAGGTTGGGCATTATGAGCTACGACGAAAGCAGCAACACCCGCCTGGGCGCCAGTTACAAATACAGCGGCAGCACTACCCTGGAAGGCGATGGTAAGAGTACATCCACTGCAGTAAATATTAAGGTGATCCGACTTTCAGAAATTTATTTGATTGCGGCTGAAGCGGCATATCACATCGATAAAATTCTTGCTGCCAATTATCTAAATCAAATCCGGAAACGTTCTCCAGGTTTGTTACCGGCTACAGCGGCCACCATTACTATGGATATGATTATTGATGAAAGAAGCAAGGAGTTGTTTACAGAAGGTCAGCGCTTTTTTGATATGTTGCGTTTGAACCTGCCCATTACTTTCAATGATGAATTTGGAAGCATCACCGTTTCTCATCGCTCTAAAACTATTGATCGCACTTTCCAAAAAGTAATTCTGCCCATTCCGCAGGATGAAATCAATGCCAATCCGGGTTTGCAAGCGCAGCAAAATCCGGGCTATAATTAATCAGACAATAGATAAAAGCCTGATCGTACAAATGGTCAGGCTTTTTTATTTAAAATTGTTCCAGGTAGGTGCATGAATGAAAGAGTTCCTTGGGATGTAAATCGTAGTCAAAAAATTCATGGGATAATTATTGGATTACGATTACATTTCGTTTAACCAAGGCTGCTCTTACTTTTTTTAGCCGATGCAGTTTCTTCCCTTTTTCGATGAATACTTCAATCATTCCTCTTGCATGCATGTCATGCTTCGCGGTTACTGCATACCACGGCATGTGTTGGGATTGAGGCATTCAATTTTTGAGGAGCAGTTTTGGCCCGCATATTATCTTTTTTGTTTAAAAAAAGTTTTGATCAGCTCTGCACATTCTTCACGCAAAATACCTTTTATCAATTCTGTTTTTGGATGGAAAGGTGAGTTCTCTTTAGTGATATGAAGGTAGCCATTCTTTTCATCGGCAGCGCCGTAGACAATGCGTCCGATCTTGCTCCAGTACATAGCACCTGCACACATTAAACAAGGCTCGATAGTAACATACAAAGTTGCATCAGGCAGATATTTACTTCCTAAATAATTGAATGCAGAAGTTAAAGCAATGATCTCTGCATGGGCAGTTGGGTCGTTTAACCGTTCAACCTGGTTGTATCCTCTTGCAATGATCTTATTGTTGATGACAACAACGGCACCAATTGGCACCTCATCTTCTTCAAATGCTTGTTGCGCCTGTATCAATGCCTGCCGCATAAAGTATTCGTCGTTCATCTGAACCATGATTTGGGTGGATTAATAGATTT
>JAGIAB010000608.1 GCA_017745135.1 Flavisolibacter sp. | reverse complement strand
ATCAATTACAGTTTCTGTATTGGTGTTGGGTTTTTCATTTCTTCCATAAACACCTGCTGTAACTTTTTTGACTTCTCTTTTTATTAAGAAAGACGAGGTGCTTTCTTCATCAAAAAAATGCGCAACATCTTTTTGTTCATTAGTAGGATTGCTTGCCGGGCGAACACGAATACCAATACAATCTTCATCTTCTTCAATTTCTTCTATCTGCACCCAGTCATTTCCTTCTCCGGCTACTGTACCGGGTCCGGGAATTTTAATTTTGAAATGATCGCCTTTTTGAGGCACTCGCTCAACCGGATTTCCCTTGTCGTCCGTTAATTGAAAATCAGCAGTGGCAGAACCCGCATACTGGTGCCATTCATTTACATGGAGCAAACGCTCTCTAACTATTTTATAAAAATCTTTTGCTTCCTTTTCCGTAGGCAATTCAATGGAACTTTCTGTATTGGTTTGAATTCCCTTATTGTGTTCAGGTATTACTTCTTCAGCACTCATCTCAAACTTTTAAACTTCCTTGTGCATCACTGCTCAATGCGGGTTGCCCGGTAATAGCTCCTGCTATAATTTTCAAAAACGAAACCATTTTACCTGCTTCTGCATCCCAGTAATAAACACTCTGCGGTTGAACTTTTAACAAAGCAAGATTGGGATCATCAGCTCCATTCGGGAACCACGCTTTTACAACTGGAGTCCATTTATCTTTTTTTGTTTGCTTGTCGGTTATCACGGAAGCTTCGCCCCAAACATCCAGGTAACTTTCTTTTCCGGGATGAGCATAAACAAGGTGAGCGGAACGATTCATACTTACTTCTTCTACTTTGATTGAACGTATATCTGTAAAAAACCAAAGTGTTCCATTCTCTTCTACTTCAACCGTAGCCATGGGCCTGGTGTGGTCGCCGTCCTGATTATTGGTGATGAACATACACACATTGATTTCATTGACCAGTTTTTTAAACTTCTTTAATGCCTCTTCATTTGAAAGGTTCTTTTCCATATTTGTTGCTTTGCAAAAAAAGAATCAAAATGGCTGCCACAATAAAGACTGTTTAAAGGATCAGACTAATTCTTTCTCAGCAATTAAACCGATTTTCATGGAGTGAAGAATGGCATCTGAACTGTGTTTGAAAAAACAGCAGGGCACTCCTTTGGATTCAATTTTATGCAGAACGTCAGCGGCCTTATGCTTGTTCTTTGCATATACATCGCGTATGTAAACGGCGTGAATTTGTTTGGGAAAATGCGAAACGATGGCTTCATAGATGTAAGGATCCTGCTGAGAGCTATCACCTAATAAAACAAAACGCTGGCTGGGGTAGCTTTCTAAAATTCTTGCTATACGCGTAAATTTTGTTTTGTGATGGTTTTGTCCTGTTTTTAATAATTGATTGAACCGTTTCAGTTGATTCAATAAAAAAACACCTTTCGGAATTCCATTTACTCTTGTGAACTCTAAAATGTACTCGTATAAATTCCATTCGCTGCTGGAAACATAAAAGAAAGGATTCGGTGCATCTTTGGTTGTATTGCTTTCTGCCAGCAATTGATAATGTTTGGCAACGCCTTCAAAGGGCTTTCGTGTTCTTGCATTTTGTGTAAACAATACAAACAAACGTTTTCGCAAATTGGAAGAGTGGGAAATTAAAAAAGTGTCGTCGATATCAGAGATAAAGCCATATTGAGTGGAGTAGGGAACGTAAATATGTCCTTTGGATTCAGCAAGTATTGTATTGTTGATTTTTGCTTTTACAACTACCTCATTCCATCCTTGTGGCAATGGCGGCTGATCTTTCCAATCAAACTTGAAGAACCCATCGGAATCTGTTTTGCCATAATGAATTTGATCCTTCCACTGCATTTCTATTGGCAAAAAAGGGAAAGGCTTTACCATGAATAATCGCAGCAATGCCCATGTGTTTCTCAAAAAACTTTTCCGGTATTTTTTTATTGGTTTCGTACTTAGT
>JAGIAB010000607.1 GCA_017745135.1 Flavisolibacter sp. | reverse complement strand
ATTTACTCCTGGGCATGAGCATTTTTACAGGTGTTATATCTACCTATTGGGGTATCAGCCTTGTGCCTATTATTTATATTGCTGCTATTACCATGATCAGTCGCGGTGAAGTGCATGGTGGAAAAAAAACAACCTTGTTTGCTGCCGTTATTTTTTATTGTATTGTGATTGCCTGCATACTGGCAACAGCCATTGTCAATGGCAGCCTGTTATATGCTATAGGTTTTGTGGTCTTATTTATTGCGCTGATTTTTCCTCCGCTGCAAAAAGCGCTGAAGGAACCAAAAGGCCCTCTTATCGGGAAAGCGGTAAAGGCCGGAGTGATTGCGCTGATCGTCATGAATGCATCATGGGCCGCTGCTTTTGATGCCTTTTATTTTGCGCTGTTAATATTGTTACTTTTGCCCCTTTCAATTTGGTTAGCAAAATTGTTTGCCGTTACCTGATGAAGGGATCGCATTTTTTCTAACTGTAAACACAGATTTTCACGAGATATTTACCGGGAAGGCCATGAATTATTTACAGCAGTCGTTTAGTGTACGTTTTGAGTACAAGGTTTTTTTTACCACGCATTTATTTAAACAAGACAATGCTCTTTTTCATGATTTTCTGCAATTGCAGAAATCAGATATCACCAAAAAACTTTTGTTTGTTTTGGATGAAGGAGTGGTAAAACACCATCCGCAATTACAACAGGACATACGTGATTATTTTGAGCGGGAAGAATCGTTTTCGATTGTTCCTGAAATGTTGGTTTTGCCCGGTGGCGAAGCCGCTAAAAATGATCCCGATTTGTTTTTGCAAATTGTAGAAGCGGTAAATGCGTATGGCATCGATCGCCATTCCTACCTGGTTGCCATTGGCGGCGGCTCCATACTCGATCTGGCAGGTTATGCAGCCGCTATTTCGCACAGGGGCATTCGACACATTCGTATACCCACAACCGTGCTTTCTCAAAACGATTCAGGAGTGGGAGTGAAGAACGGCATCAATTATTTTAATAAGAAAAACTTTCTTGGAACTTTTGCGCCGCCGGTTGCTGTTTTCAACGATTACTTTTTTCTTACTACGTTGAATGATGAGGAGTGGAGATCAGGTATGTCTGAAGCCGTGAAGGTGGCATTGATCAAAGAGCCGAAGTTTTACCACTGGCTGAAAGAAAATGCGGAAACCTTGTCGCAACGCAATATGGAAGCCATGGAATACCTGGTAAAAGAATGCGCTGCATTACACCTGCAACATATTGCCGGCGGCGATCCTTTTGAAATGGGTTCTTCCCGTCCTTTGGATTTCGGTCATTGGAGTGCTCATAAATTAGAGCAGTTAAGCGGCTTTTCCATTCGTCATGGTGAGGCCGTAGCTTTTGGTATTGCATTGGACACAGCTTATTCTTATCTCTCTGGTCGTATTAATGAAGGGGATGCCAGGAACATTATCGATCTCTTACAAACTTTAGGCTTTGCTATTACGCATCCATTAATGGAGATAAACGATGACCGCAGTCCCGTGCTGCAGGGCCTGAATGAATTCAGGGAGCATCTTGGTGGTAAGCTTACCATCATGCTTTTGCAAAGCATTGGCAAGGGTGTGGAAGTGCATGAACTCGACACCGAGTTATTAAAAAAATGCAGTCAATGGCTGCAGCAATATTCTTAACGGAGGATCATGAAAACAACATACGGACATCTTACTTATTGCACCAATATTCATCCCGGCGAAACATGGGCCGATCATTTTGCGCAATTGAAAGAACAGGTGCCGGGTATAAAGAAAGCGATATCACCGGATCAATCTTTTGGTATTGGATTGCGTTTGTCGAATACCGCCAGTCTTGAGTTGAGAAAAGAAGAAAACCTGAAAGAATTTCAACAGTGGTTGAAAGAACAGGATTGTTATGTATTTACGATGAATGGTTTTCCTTATGGTGGTTTTCATAATACCACTGTAAAAGATAAAGTGCATCAGCCGGATTGGACAACTGC
>JAGIAB010000606.1 GCA_017745135.1 Flavisolibacter sp. | reverse complement strand
CAGCAGGCGGATGCTCGCACGGATTGCCGGATCTTCCTTCAGGGGTCTATAAAGTAAATTCAAATGGAAAAACATCCTTGTTAGCCGATTTGAGTGCATGGCAACGGGCCAACCCGGTAGCGCATCCTGAAGCAGATGATTTTGAGCCGGATGGTTCATGGTATAGCATGCAGGAAGTAGGAAATGAACTGTATGCATTAGAAGCCAATCATGGTGAGTTGGTCCGGATAACTTCAAAAGGAACGATAAGCCGAGTTGTTGATATTTCAGCAACACAGGGACATATTGTTCCCACAGCAATGGATTACAAAGGGGATTTTTATGTGGGCAACCTGAGCACATTCCCAATAATGGAAAATTCCAAAATACTTAAGATAACAATGGGTGGCAATATACATGAAGTGGCATCTGGCCTAAGCACAGTGCTTGGCTTAGTGGTCACTCAAACTTCATGGATGTACGTATTGGAAAATACAGTTGGTGCCTCTTTTCCTACACCCGGTACAGGAAGAATAATAGCGATCAGTCCAGGCGGACAGCAGAGTGTGTTGATATCAGGATTAAATCTTCCAACCGCAATGACTATGGGACCTGACGGAAACCTATATGTATCGAATTGGGGATTTGGTAAGCCTCCTGGTGGCGGAGAAATAGTAAAGGTTACATTGCAGTAATACTGCGGTGCAAATGTGCAGGTTTGCTATCTGCACATTTGCCTTTTAATGAATTTCGTAAGTACTTCCTTCAATAGCAAGATCCGTATTGGGAAACACTTCTCTTGCCTCTGCTTCAAATTGCTCAAGGGTACTGTACTTGGAGCTGAAATGGCCGATCAATAATTTTTTTACCGAAGCTTTCTTTGCAATTGCTGCAGCTTGCCTTGTAGTCGTATGAAAGCGTTCGAATGCTTTATCCTTTACGTTGTCAAGGTAAGTGGTTTCATGATAAATCATATCTGCCTCTTTAATATAAGGAATGATGGATTCATCATAACGGGTGTCGGCACAAAAAGCATATTTCTTTCCTTTTTCCGGAGCCGTAGTTACTTCATCATTGCGAATGGTTTGTCCTTTTGGTGTGATGTAATCCAAACCATTTTGAAGACTGGAGTAGAAGGAAACCGGAATATTGAGCTTGCGCACCCGGTCAATCAATAGTTTTCGCTTGCCTTCTTTTTCTTCAAACAAAAAACCATAGCATTCAATGCGGTGCGTGGTAGGAAAACAACTGATCTTTATCTTTTCATTGTCAACCAAAACTTCAGGTTTGGTTAAGGTGTGAAAGTAGAGTGGATAGGGCAGTTCCGTGTCGGCAACCTTCATCTGCATTTCAATAATTTGTTGCAGAGGCGATGGGCCATATACATGCAATTCCTGCTTATGAGATAATAATCCAAACGTGTTTAGCAAACCAACCAGTCCGAAATAATGATCACCATGCAAATGGGAAATAAAAATGTGTGAGATCTTTCCTCTTCGAATCTTGTATTTGATCATTTGAATCTGGGTGCCTTCTCCGCAATCCACTAAATAGTTGGCGCCATCATGAGACACGACCTGGCTTGTTGGATGACGGTTGAATGCGGGCACTGCAGAATTATTTCCCAGAATGGTTACTGATAACATGCGGGCAAATTTAAGCGGAGTGTTTGATTTGGTTAGTGGTAATTGTGCAACGTTCTTTCAATTTGCGAAAGGTAACTTCTGCCGAATAGCAACAGATGGATGAGCAGGGGATAAAGATTGCACACTTCCCATTGTTCTTTATAATTAGATGGAAATGGCGAATGATAATTATAAGCTTCGTAAAATCCTGAATGGAAACCGCCAAATAAGGTGGTCATTGCAAGATCAATGGATGGATGACCAAAGTAAACTGCCGTATCAATCAAAACCGGTTCTTCGTTTTCATTGCACATAAAATTGCCGCTCCACAGATCACCATGAAGAAGCGAAGGCTTTTGCTCCTTGTTAAAAATGGAAGGCA
>JAGIAB010000605.1:1735-1998 GCA_017745135.1 Flavisolibacter sp. | reverse complement strand
CCTTCTCCATAGTAACACCTCAAAATTATAAAACGATATCAGACTCCATTTTCAATGCCAATCAAAACATTGCCTGGTATCGCGAAAATAAGTTGATGGATATAGCAGCGCAGATCAGTGAATATGGATTTTCCTATTGCCAGTATTCCTACAGCCTGCCCAGGCCAGTCAGTGAATTGTTCCTGCTATTCATGCAAGTGAATTATGGAAATTATTTCAAAGAACTTGGCTTTCGAAGTGGTTATTATAACGAAGAGACAAAC
>JAGIAB010000605.1:0-1725 GCA_017745135.1 Flavisolibacter sp. | reverse complement strand
ACGAGTATGACAGGGAAGCGGTCATTTCAAGGATCAAATCCATCGAACAAAAATGGAAAGCCAAGTACCCGGAATTTGATTTTAAAACAGAGAAACTAAAGTTTGATAATAAGGTTGCCTTCAATCAATCGTTTACAACTGAAGTGGAATATCTCAATCTTGAAACGAAATGAATACAACCGCGGATTTAGCGGATTAAAAAGAATGACCTTGATACACAATTATGGGAAGTAATCTTAAATATGGAGATTTAACCGAAAAAATTATTGGTTGTGCAATGACAGTGCACAAGAAAATGGGCCCGGGTTACAACGAAGTAATTTATTCCCGGTGCCTTGCTATTGAATTCGATAAAGCTGAACTAAAATACCAGAGAGAGTTTGAATGGCCTGTTTTTTATGATGAAACAGTTGTGGGGAAAAGAAGAGTTGATTTTTTTGTTGAAGAAAAAATTTCAGTTGAAATAAAAGCCATTCATGAATTAAGCAATAAAGAATTAGCTCAAGGTCTTAACTACCTTGAATCGCATAAATTGGGAATCGGATTGCTTTTAAATTTCGGAGCTAAATCACTTCAATTTAAAAGGCTGATCAATGAAAAGAAGCTTCTTCAACATCAAAGTCCTGACAATCCAATTCAAAATCCAGTTAATCCGCGATTATGAATACACAACAGATCATAGAACTCTATCGTCCGGCAATCATTCAGATTGCCACGCAAACAAGTACAGGAACCGGGTTCTATGTAAAAGAGTTTGACCTTATCGTTACTAACGAACATGTGGTCAGCAAAAATGCCGAAGTAACGATCCAGGGACGGTTGTTTGAAAAGCGTTTGGCAAGAGTATGGTATACTGATAAAAAACATGACCTTGCTTTTTTGGAGCCGCCCAAAGAAGTTCAATTGCCGCTGGTGAAGTTGGGAAATTATGAAAACACAAAAGATGGTGATGTTGTAGTGGCTATCGGTCATCCATTCGGATTGAACTACACGGCCACCCAAGGTGTGATTTCAAAAGTGGACAGGATAAGAGATGGAGTAAAATACATACAGATTGATGCTGCAATTAATCCAGGAAATTCAGGCGGACCCTTAGTGAATAAAGAAGGTGAGATCATTGGCATCAATTCTTTCATCATTCGCGGCGGTGATAATTTGGGATTTGCACTACCTGTGAGTTACCTGCGTGAGTCTTTAGAGCTTTATGTTCCTCACCGCGGCGAGCCTTCAACACGATGTCATAGCTGTAACAATCTTGTTTTTCCTTCCAACATCGAAGCCACAAAATATTGTCCTTTTTGCGGAACTGAAGTCAAGTTGCCGCAAATGCCTGAACGTGAAGCAAAGCCCGTTGGCATTTCTAAAACCGTAGAAGAAATTTTAAACGAATTAGGTAAAGATGTAAAGCTGGCCAGGGATGGGAACAATAACTGGAGTGTAAAGGAAGGCGCCGCTAAAATTAAAATCAATTATAATCCCGATAATTATTTTGTAGCAGGCGATGCTTACTTGTGCCAATTGCCTGCCGACTATGCACAAATAAAACCCCTGTATCAATTTTTACTGAAGGAGAATTATAAACTGGATAGTTTGGTGCTGAGTTGCGTCAGGCAAAATATTGTTCTCTCCTGTATCATGTATGACCTGGATATGACCAAAGAAGCAGGCATTGAAATGTTCCGGGAGCTTTTTCAAAAGGCGGACTATTATGATAATATTCTTGAA
>JAGIAB010000604.1 GCA_017745135.1 Flavisolibacter sp. | reverse complement strand
CTGCATCGTTCTGTAATGCTATGCAACATATTTCAGTCATCACCACCGTGTACAAAATTTTCTAATCAGCTAAGCCTTTCACGTTAATTAAGGTTAACTGCATGCTCCTAAAATAAATTACTAAGTATATTGAACGCAGAAATACATCACTGGAAAAAACATTGCGGGTGAATAACAATGCAACTGTAATTTAGATGACCAGGAACTGTTGCAAGAGTTTGGAATTTAAAACTACCAATTGATCTGTCAGATGTAAAGCCTGGTAAAAATTATTGCTTATGATTCGAAAACTGTTTTCTTCTTTATTCATTGTTTCTTTCTTTTTTGTCAATAAATCCAATTCACAACTACCTGCAGGCACGAAGGCTTTACCCACCAACATCCGTTCGAATGATTGTCCCTGCCTGTTGGCCGATAACCGTGTGTTGTTCCAGGTCAATGCGCCGAATGCGGCTAAAGTGCAGGTGGATTTAGGTAAGATGTACGACATGACAAAAGATGAAAAAGGAATTTGGACTGTTACTACAGATCCGCAGGTTCCGGGATATCACTATTATTCATTAGTGATCGATGGCTTTCGTTTTGCCGATCCTGCAAGCGAATCGTTTTATGGCACGGGAAGAATGTCAAGCGCTATTGATGTTCCTGAACCCGGTGCAGATTTTTATACCATTAAAGAGGTGCCTCACGGCGAAATTCGGTCTGTAAATTATTTCTCCAAAACAATGGGTGTTTGGAGGAGTCTCAATATTTATACACCTCCCGGTTATGATAAAGACTCTAAAAAAACCTACCCGGTTTTGTACATACAACATGGAGGAGGCGAAGATGAAAGAGGCTGGGCGGTGCAAGGCAAAACCAATATCATTCTTGATAATTTAATTGCAGAAGGCAAAGCCGTGTCCATGATCGTGGTGATTGCAAACGGCAATGTTACAAAGCCAGGCGTAACGGCCGGCGGGTATAACGATACTGCAATGGCACTCTTCAAAGAAGAAATTACAGGAAGTGTAATTCCTTTTGTAGAAAAAAACTACAGGGCAAAAACTGGTGCTGCCAACAGGGCTATTTCAGGATTATCGATGGGTGGCGGACAGGCTTTTTATACCGGCTTACGCAACACCAATATGTTTGCGAACGTGGGAGTTTTCAGTACAGGTCTTTTTGGAGGGATCAGCAGGCAACCGGGAGCAGCGGGTTTTGATGCCGAAGCAACCATACCCGGAATCTTATCCAATCCTCAATCCTTCAACAATAAACTCAAGGTGTTCTATATTTCTGTGGGTGAACAGGACCCCAGGATCGAGCCAACCAAAAAATTGATTGAAACCTTCAGAAGCAAAGGTTTGAAAGTGGAATTCGCATCATTCCCCGGAGCCCACGAATGGCAGGTATGGAGAAAATCACTTCACGATTTTGCGCAAAAACTTTTTAAATAACATTCATTTATCAAAGAACAATTCCCGATTATTTATTCGATGACCCACTAAATACTTGCTATGAGAATTAAATTCTATTCGCTTATTGCCTTATTTATTTCTATTGCCTCTACTGTCAACGCACAGGACATTGCAGCAACCACTTCGTTGGTGTATCCCGGTGCCGATGGTCGCCTTGTGTATGTTGCCGATAGTCTTGGAAATAGAATTCCTGACTTTTCCAATGCCGGTTACAAAGGCGGTGGTGTGGTTATTCCCATGGTGCAGCCAAAAGCCATTGTATGGCCTGTTGCCGGAGATAACTCTGATCATTTACAAAAGGTAATTGATAGCGTATCTGCTTTGCCCCTGGATGCTTCCGGTTTCAGAGGTGCTATTTTATTAAAGAGAGGTTTATACAATCTCGAAAAACCGATTACGATCAAAGCATCAGGTGTTGTGTTGCGTGGTGAAGGTATGAATGATATTGGCACTATATTATTTGGCAAAACACCAAAACAAACACAGGGAAGCCAGGGCCGCGGCGGCAGGCCTGCATTAATAACAATTGCCGGTAGCGAAGGTGTAAAGC
>JAGIAB010000603.1 GCA_017745135.1 Flavisolibacter sp. | reverse complement strand
TCCCTGATGGTCAAGTCACCATGAAGAGTAACTTCATCACCGTTGCCCTCATATTTTTTACCAACAAATTTTAATTGCGGATGTTGCTCTGCGTTGAAGAAATCATTTGATTTCAGGTGTGTGTCACGCTGGGCATTGTTCGTATCAATTGAATCAATGTCAGCAGTGAATTCAATTCGTTTTGCTGTATTGAAATCATCTGTCTCTGTTTCCACTTCCAAATCGAATGATTTAAAATAACCGGTCACTGTAGTGATCATCAGGTGTTTCACCTTGAACTGGATTTCAGAATGTCCCGGGTCGATTTTCCATTTAATTGCCATAACTTTTATTTTAAGTGTTTGTTTATAATTGTTTTTACTCTTGAAGTATCAAAAACGATTCCTTTTTTGGTATTGATTTACCAGGGTCAACAATGGTTATTTATTTCTCACCAGTGCCGCATCTACGCTGCCTTTACCACCGCCTGCAATGATGAGCGCCAGTGCCACGCCCAGCAGAATAATAAAATATTCAATGCCCTCTCCTTTTTGAGTTCCGGCCCAGTTCATAAAAAATCCATGGGCTGAGTGAAACTTGATCATGATGATGGTGAACAATCCGAAGATTCCGAAAGCAGCAACTCTTGTTAATACACCTGCAATCAGCATCAAGGCAGCAACGCTTTCAATTAGGATCACGAGCAGCGCAATAAAATAAGGGAGTCCAACCTGCCCGGTTAAAAAGCCCATAGTTCCCTCAAAGCCATAACCGCCGAACCATCCAAAAAGTTTTTGTGCTCCGTGAACGAATACGGTGACTCCTAATGCCAGCCTTGCAATTAATGCCGACCAGTTGTTTGAATTTGTTGATAACAATTTTTTCATCTTCCTATCTCTTTTATGTTGTTTAATTGTGTAACGCTTTCCATCCACTGATCCAGTTGTAATTGTATTTGATATTAGCTGAATTAAAAAGGCTGACTATATTTTCAAGGGTACGGCTTGTTGAAAATCCACTCGTAATTATTGTATTGAATCCTGCATCAGTTACTGTACTTTGTTTGATATTACAAAGCTACCATGACAACTACCCTTCCTCCATTGAGATAAGCTAAGAAATAGCATTGAGGTAAGTCAAGGGAAAGTATTGATGTATGTCAAGAGAGTGAATAATGAATGGCAAGCAGGATAGTCTTCAGATGCATGAACCTTATTGTTTACAAGGCGCTTTAACATCTAAATAGTTTGTCGTAGTGTAAACCTCTCGCTACCTGGTGCTGGCTACTTGCCGTCTAATGCGGCTCAATGTCTCAGGAGTAATGCCAAGAAAAGAAGCCATCATGTGCTGAGGTACTCTTTGCGGAATGGTTGGGCAACCTGTAATTAGGTCGTTGTATCGTTCTTCAGCAGTTTGGCTAAGAGAACCGATTAATCTTCTTTGTGTAGCTATTAAACTGTTCTGTAAAAGAATCCTGAAGTATTTTTCAAACTTGGGGATTTTCTGAAGTAATTGTTCTTCGGCCTGCCTGGATAGCAGAAGCAACTCGGAGTCTTCCAATGCATCAATAGTATAGACTGCAGGCTCGCCGGTTAAAAAGCTGAAATGGTCGCTGATCCACCAGCCTTCAAATGCAAATTGTATGATGTGTTCGCTGTCTTTATCATCAATTGTGTAGGAACGCAACATTCCTTTTTCAACAAATGCAATGTATTTGCAAACATCACCTTCCTGCAAAATATATTGACGCTTGCGTAGTTTTTTGGGAGTAAAAAAAGATTTGCATAATTGCCTTTCTTCTTCGGTTAGCTTTATCTTCTCATCAAGTTTTTGAAACAATACTTCAAACATGAACTGGTGTTAAGAAGCAAAAATAGAGTTCGGAAAGCAGAGCCTGAAAAATTTGTGCGGTATATATTTTCTTCTGAACAATTATGACAGTGCCATAACACGCATTGAATAGCAATTTTATTTACCAACCTGCATTGCTACTCGTATGTTTGATATCTGTTAGTTTTAAAGAGCTAATGTG
>JAGIAB010000602.1 GCA_017745135.1 Flavisolibacter sp. | reverse complement strand
CCGGGACACAGTCTTGCGGCGGTTGCTTCTTATCCTGAGTTATCGTGCACTCCCGAAGCAAACACCTACCGAGTGCGGTCAGGTGAGCCGATTATGGATTGGTCTCGCGGAGCACCGCCAATTGCTTTAGTTGATAACACACTTTGTCCTGCTAATGAAAAAGTGTATGAGTTTTTAGATAAAGTGATCACTGAAGTAGCTCAGGTCTTTCCTTTTGAGTACATACACATGGGAGGCGATGAAGCACCGCATAATTTCTGGGAAAAGAACGATCAGATTAAAGAATTGATGAGAAGGGAAAGACTGACAACAATTGAACAGGTACAAAATTATTTTACTAAAAGGGTGGATAGCATTGTACGTTCAAAGGGTAAAAAATTTATTGGGTGGGACGAGATACTTGAAGGTGGAGGATTGCCGTCCACTGCGGCAGTTATGAGTTGGCGTGGGATGAAGGGAGGAATTGAAGCAGCAAAGAACGGACATGAAGTAGTAATGAGTCCAACCGATTATGCCTACATTGACTATATGCAAGGCGATGTGGCACTAGAACCAAGAGTTTACGCTTCGTTATACTTAAACAAAACGTACCAGTTTGAACCTTTGCCAAATGGTGTTGATCCGAAGTTGATTAAAGGAGGACAAGCCAACTTGTGGACGGAACAAGTATATAACATGCGCCACGCAGAGTACATGACCTTCCCGAGGGCATTAGCTATTGCAGAATCAGTATGGTCGCCAAAAGAGAAAAAAGAGTGGAAGCGTTTTTTTAATAAAGTAGAAACACATTTCAAACGATTAGATGAAGCGGAAATTAAATATGCAACCAGCGTTTACGAACCAAAATTTAGTCTGAGCAGAGATAAGAACGGGCAACTACAAATTGAAATGCAAACTGAATTAGATGATGTTTCTGTACACTACACATTTGATAATTCTTTCCCCGATTATTTTTACCCGGTATACAAAAAAGCAGTCACTCCGCCTAAAGACGCTATTATGTTAAGAGCAGTGAGTTACAGGGGTAAAGAACAAATGGGAAGAATGATTTCTGTTGCGATAGCAGATTTGGAAAAAAGAGCGCCAAAGAAATAAAGTATCATGCAAGTCAGTTGAACCGCAGTTATCAAATGTGGCATCCAAGGATTGAAATCTTAAAAGAAAAGAAATTAATTGGTAAGCGAATATGGATGTCGCTTGCTGATGACAAAACATCGGAATTATGGCGATCGTTTATGCCCGGGAGATCTAAGATCCGGAATAAAGTTTCCACTGAGCTGATCTCTATGCGTGTTTATCATCAAACTCTACGGATGGATGTTCACCAGGAGTTTGATAAATGGGCGGCTGTTGAAGTTTCAGATTTTAGTTATCTACCTGATGGAATGGAAAGCTTCGTTTTAGCTGAAGGCCTGTATGCTGTTTTTGATTACAAAGGGTTGAGTACGGATAACAGGATATTTATGTACACTTTTACTGAATGGTTGCCTGGTTCCGGGTATACATTGGACAATAGACCTCACTTTGAAATTTTAGGAGATAAATACAAGAACAATGACCCTGAATCAGAAGAAGAAATTTGGATACCGATTCAATTAAAATAATACTATTCGTCCTTGGCGTTCGCCTGTTCTGTTTTTAAAAGCTGCACGGCGCATTGATTCAATTCTTCAAGGCGCTGATAGTTGATAGAATAATAAATGCATTTGCCCTCTCTTTCTGTGGTTACAAAACCTGCTTTGCGCAAAATGGCCAAATGCTGTGAAGTTGCCGATTGGTCTAATCTCAACTTAATATAAAGTGCAGTAACGGTCATTCTGGAATTTTCATGCAAATGCTGCAAGATTTGTAATCTTACTTTATTGTTAACGGCACGAAAAATAAGAGAGGCTTTCTTCAGATTGAAAAACTCTATCTGCAATTCATCAGGCATTGATAATGTCTCCATAACAGGATAAATGTTGATGGGCAAAATACAATTTACAACCGAAAATAAAGATGTTTTTCCTCATTTTACGGTTATGCGCTTACTGTTAAACGGGAGAATAAGAGTTAGTACTTAAGCTCCTGACAATCATTCTTAATCGAAAATTACAAGAAGTGTTTAGATGCGGACGCTGCATTCTTTAATGTCCTGCATCAGGCGCTTTGCAATATTGTTGGCAGTGGTTTCAAAACTGCTTTCGGCATAAATGCGAATAATAGGTTCTGTGTTGGAAGTGCGGAGATGAACCCAGTCCGTATCGAATTCTATCTTCAGGCCGTCTTCTGTATTGATAGGATTGTTCTTGTATTTCTTTTTGATCTTTTCAAAAATGGATTGTACATCAAGACCATTTTCCAATTCAATTTTATTCTTTGAGATAAAATAGTCAGGATAGTTTCTGCGGAAAGATTTCAATCCTTTTTTATATTCTGCAAAATGTGAAAGGAATAAGGCAATGCCGATCAACGCATCGCGACCGTAATGAAAATCAGGAACAATAATGCCACCGTTTCCTTCTCCCCCAATGACCGCATTTACTTCCTTCATTTTTTTCACTACGTTTACTTCACCAACAGCAGAAGGAAAATAGTCACCGCCATGCTTATGCGTAATTTCCTTAAGCGCTTTTGTGCTGCTCATATTGCTGACGGTGTTGCCAACCTTATTGCTTAACATGTAATCAGCAACTGCTACTAAAGTATATTCTTCACCAAACATGCTGCCATCTTCGCAAACAAAACAAAGACGGTCAACATCAGGATCCACCGCAATTCCCAAATGTGCATTCTGCTTTACCACTTCATTACTTAA
>JAGIAB010000601.1 GCA_017745135.1 Flavisolibacter sp. | reverse complement strand
GCTTTCAAGATTAACGTTATACGCTGCTTCTCCTTTGTTTAACCCAACAAATGATAAATCCAAATGGCAAAAAGCAGCTGATGCTGCGGCTGTATTTACCTTGAATGGAGATAGAGGGTATTCGCTTTTCCCGGATTATAAAACACTTTTTAATTCAAACAGTGGCGCCGCGCAAAATGAAATAATTTTTGCAAGAAATTTTACTACAGCCACTTCCCATGCCGCACCACCAAATAACCTCGGAAGACGCTATGGTGCTTATGGCGGTTGGTGGGCCAGTAATGGACCTTCTCAAAATCTTGTAGATGATTATGATATGATCAATGGCGAACCTGCCTTTATATGGAATGGTAATGTGAAAACAGTCAATCCCGCTTCGGGATATAATCCGGCCCGTCCGTATTACAATAGGGATCCTCGTTTTGAAGCAACTATCATTCACGACTCAACCATTTATCACGGCGATACACTTTTTATGTGGGTTACTTCAGATGGTAACAAGTTTGGTTATGACTCCTGGAAACAAAGTAGTGACAATCCACGCAGCAGTTATTGGATGAAAAAATTCATGCCTGAAGCGCAGCCAATTAGTTTTAATGAACGTTATACTATTCCCTGGCCACATATTCGCCTGGCTGAGATCTATTTAAATTATGCTGAAGCGATGTTTGAGTTGGGAGATGAACCAAAGTGCAGGGAATACATTAATAAAGTCAGGGCAAGAGTTGGAATGCCAGGAATCCCCAATACAGTTACCGGTGAAGCTCTCAGGCAAAGGCTGTATAATGAAAGAAGAATAGAATTGGCTTTCGAAGGACACAGGTTTTTTGACATCAGAAGATGGAAAATTGCCAATATTATTGAGAACAGGCCTATCTATGGAATGGATGTCATTAAAAACTTAACCACAGGAGTATCAACTTATACGCCAGTTCTTTTGTTGCAAAAAAATGCATATCAGGATAAGATGAATTTACTTCCAGTTGAAAGAGCTGAAGTTCAAAGAACAAATCCTGATCTACAAACCCCCGGTTGGTAAGATGACGGTCTCTTATAAAACAGAACACAAGTTGTCGGGTGGAAACACCCGGCAACATTTTTTTTTAATTATGATTCGTGTCTATTGTCAAAAGTCATTTTTTATGAAGAAGTTTCAGTAGTAATTTCACCCGGTTTGTAAAACCTTGGACCAATCACCAACAATACGGCACAAGGAATTTTTGTCTATAATAGTGAACATGAAAACAACTAACTCAGGATCCGCCACTGCAAAATTTGCTTTCATTCTCGTTACCAGTTTATTTTTTCTTTGGGGTTTTTCAAATAGCCTCAATCCCATTCTTATTCCTCATTTGCAAAAGTCATTTACACTTACAACAACACAATCAACCCTAGTCGATTCAGCAGTTTATATAGCCTATTTCCTATTGGCTTTGCCTGCTGGTTATGTAATGAAAAGGTTTGGATACAAGACTGGTATCATTACAGGATTAATGTTGTTTTCGATCGGAGCTTATTTATTTATTCCTGCAGCAAATACCCAATCATATGCGTTCTTTTTGTTTGCGCTTTTTGTAATCGCAAGCGGATTAAGTTTTTTAGAAACTGCTGCCAATCCTTATGCAGCTGCATTAGGACCTCACGAAACAAGTACACAACGATTGAATCTTGCACAATCGTTTAATGGCCTGGCTGTAGCGATTGCTCCCTTAATAGGGGGGCGGGTAATTCTTACTAAAGGCTATTCAGAAGATCAATTAAGCGTTATGACTGCTGAGGGTCGGAGAATTGCTTTAGCATCCGAAGCTTCGTCCGTTAAAACGCCATACTTTATTTTAGGTACGTTTTTGTTATTAATTGCCATCGTTTTTGCAATAACGAAATTGCCGAAAATTCAGCACAAAGAAACTGTAAGAAAGAAAAGTCAAAATATTCTGCATGCTTTTAAACACAAGCATCTCACATGGGCTGTAATTGCCCAATTTTTCTATGTTGGTGCACAGGTTTGCGTTATGAGCTTATTCG
>JAGIAB010000600.1 GCA_017745135.1 Flavisolibacter sp. | reverse complement strand
CAGGCCCCTTTTTCAGATGGACATGCGCTGGTGGGAATGTATAGCGGCAGTAACAGTCGTGTCAAATGGACCGTGATTGACAAGACAGGCAAGAATAAAATGCCCTTAACTACTGAATGGGAACCTGCACATACCATAGGTTTTTCAGAAGGCTTGTGTGCTGTGTTTGCAGTAAAGGATGGGGTTAAGATAGGCTATATTGACACAAACGGAAAATTGGTGATACCCTTCACCTATCCGGAAGCAGAACCTTTCAAAAATGGTAAGGCCCAGGTAAAATTGAATGGCCGCAGTTTTTACATTGACAAAAACGGACAGGAAATAAAGTAAGCAGTTAAGTAGGCTAGTGCTCTAATCATTGACTGTCCACCCGGGCTTCTCTCCTGCGCTTGTGCAGAGCAGGCACCCTGCGAACTATTTACTATCGGTGAGACGGCAGATGACAACCCGCTATTATTATTGTGAAGTATCAAATCTGGGAGCGTAATCTTTTAAGTATAGATATCTGGAGTAGGGAAGTGCTGTGGCAAAAGCTTCGGTATATGCATCAAAACACCGCTGTGCTTTTGATATCCTTTCCCATGCTGTTTTTATAACAGCCAACAATTTATCTACCAAATAATCTCCTGCCATCCTGAGATGTCCAGACAATCCCTGGTCTGAATAATAGTGCATGATTGTTATCGTACGAAATTCCAAGGGAGATTAATAAGTTCCGGTTGATGTAATACCCATAACCAGCCGAACCTACCGTTTCTCCACCGGAAATTTCGATATTGCTTTGCGGGTTGCCGGCTCCTTCAGGCACTTCGGCACCGCCAAAGGCAGAAGTATTGCCATAAATCTCCGCAAACAGTATGCTTTTTGACGAAAGTTCAAAAACAGTGCCCGCAGCATAGTTAAAGAGATTGTTACCGACAAATCCTTTTGGTTTACCAAGGAAGGTGTAACTCAAATTGAGGCTGGTAAAAAATTTTGCCATGGTTTTGCTGGCAATAAAAAAAGGAGTGAAGTCGGTTTTCCGGGTACCTATCAGAGTATCCTTTGCGGTAGGAACCTTTAACTCAGCAGATAATGAAATGGCAGGAAAGTTTTTTGTTTCTTTTACTAATTGATAAAAAAGTGTCATCTCAAGGTCGCCAAGACCGGTTGCGTGCCGCGTTGTTTTTGGATAGATACCGGTAAACGGAACAGGCTCCAATAGGAAGGTGAGCCGATTGGTGATGCCATATTCAAAAGACCATGGTAAAGCAGTTTCTTGCCCCTCCCTGGAGGTTTGGTATTCCAATGCACCACCGATCTCTACCTGACCTTTATTTAGCGGACGGGAGTCCTCTGTTTCCAGAACCTGTGCATTAGCCTTATTTATTTGTATGGCAGAAAGCAGAATAAGGACAACGAATATTTTTTTCATTTCGTTGATTTTAATTTTAAAACGGTTCTGCGGAAAAATTGTTATAAATCTATAAAGATGATTTTGGGGGGAAATTGAAGATGCTGGTTAAGGATTTGTATTCATTCCAAAATTATTACTGTTGGAAAATCAGTCCCGTAATGAGGAGTATAAGGAATTCTATTTTCTTCTCCGACTCTCACCGGCTTTTGTGTGAGAGCCAGGACTCGTCGTGTGCTGAATGATTTTCACTACGACGACGAGTCCCGCAACATTCATTTCATTGAAGAAACTTTGGGGGAGACGGAAAAGACAGTGGTGTGAGAGGTGCACCTCACCGCCTACAAGCGGTGAGGCCGCCTACTCGATTGTACGCTGCCTTAGTCGTGTTTACTTAAATGTATTTGCCAATTCTTAGTGTCAGCCCCATTCCGCTAAACCATTTCGAGATATTCATGTTCCTGTCTTCATAAAATACTCTGTCACCTTTCAAGTTCTGGTAAATGGGAACAAGCAATGCAGGTCGGATATAAAATTTATCATACTCTTTGAGAAGACCTATCGTGGCATTCACACCAAATTCCAGCGGCTTTGCATTCGTGGTTGTGTAATGATAGTCATTCATGAGTTTATAGC
>JAGIAB010000005.1 GCA_017745135.1 Flavisolibacter sp. | reverse complement strand
GGAAACCGGCAATTGGGAAGAATGGATATTATATATGCTCGACGGAGTGGAACAAACAGCAACCGAAAGCATTGAACTCATTGGCAACATCAAGCGACTAATGCAGGAGTACAAACAGACCTTACGGAATGAGTTGCCCAAACTTTACAGCCAGGATTTGCTCAATAACCTTTTTAAATATCCTTATACTAAAATTGAATTTTTAGAAAGAGATCTTAAGGTAAGCAGCAGGACGGCTATCCGGTACCTGGATGCACTTATTGAAAAAGGATTGCTGAAAAAACAAAAGATTGGCAGGGACAATTTTTACCTGAACGAAGAACTATTGAGGTTACTGTCGGGGAATTCTTAGAACATAAGAAACACCATACAGGAGGCTGCGCCGAAAAAAAAGCCCGATAGTTAACTACCGGGCTTTTTGTGGTGTGGGGCGGGATCGAACCGCCGACACAAGGATTTTCAGTCCTTTGCTCTACCGACTGAGCTACCGCACCTCCTTGAATATTGAACAAGAAACAAAGAATGTTGAATTTCAATGTTCTGTTCTTTATTCGGGCAGCAAAAATAAGGTTTTCAACTATTTAAATGTTGACAAGCTGTGAAATATTTTGCAATTGTTCAATAACAGGTAACGATTTCCTGATATGAAGGGAACAGAAGTTTCCGACGATTCATCAAGCAGTAAGTATGTATTACCATTTGGTACCTGTTATTGCGAGTTACAACCAGTTTGCGGGAAAAACATGCCGTAGCTTACCAGTCGTCATACAGGTGATGTGCAGGATTGGTTTTGGAACCACGAGTATTGCGTAATGATTCATCTGTTTTCCAGAGCAGGGAGCCGGGTATATCGGGACTGATTTCGTTACGAAGCTTAGCTTTTACTCCCTTACAATAAGCAAGCATTAAACCAAGGGGGTCTTTTAAAAGAGAAAAACGTTTTGCCCTGTCCAAAAAGTAGATATAGCATTCCGATTTATACCGGTGCCAGTAAGGGTGCTGTACCCGTTTTTCAAGCTCGTTCCAGCAATCGTGCAGCCAGGATTCATCCAGGGTTTTGTAATACTCTCTTAGCAAAGGGTCGGTGCATTTGCGGATGGCTTCTTCCCTTGGCAGTACCATTTTTGGCGCTCCTTTGGAGATACCGGAGTAAAAGGCAAAGGTTTCGCCATCCACCCAGGCAATGTTTTCAACAACACAGTTTTGGTTGTTGCGGTCTTTGAAAATGACGTGCCGGTGGTTTTTGGGATTGGGAATGAAATATTGGGCAAGCAGTTTGGCCAGGCCGAAATATACATACTTACCTCTTGGCCAATGCTTCATGCGCAGGCGCACCTGCAGCGAACCATTTTTACCCTTGGGACGTGGCCTGATGGTACGGCCACGTTTATATAATGTTCCATCAGGAGCAATGTAATAGCCGGGGAAATCTTCCATTTCGACTGCTTCAGGGTTGTCCGGAGTTGTTGTCTTTACCGTTTTTGGCCTGCGCAGTTCTTCCAGGTCTTTATCCGACTGAACAAAGGAAGCAAACTGCGAAAGCGATACCCACTCGATATTGGAAGGTGAGAAGTTTTGAGGGTTGCGGTCTTTAAAAATGATCTTCGTATAGTTGTTCGGGTTAGGTACGAATGCCATGGCTATGAGTTTAGGAACGGCAATGCGGGCAATGGTGCCATTGCTGCCTTTTAGCTTCACCCGCGGCGATCTTGCCTTTCCGTTGTCCATCCATTTTAGAACACGGTTGCCGCGAAAGACCTTGCCTGCCGGTGTGATGAAATAGCCATCAAAACCGGGGATTGGTATCGCCTCCTCCTCTCTTTTTTCAATCATGGCAGGCAGGCCGTCCGTGCGGAAGGATTCGGTATAGGCATTGTATTCAGCCGCCGATGCCCAGGCAATGTTTTGCAGGGTGCAGTTGTGGTTGTTGCGGTCTTTAAAGATGATGCGGGTATGGTTATGCGGATTGGGAAGAAACGTTACTGCAATAAGTTTTGCCAGGCCAAGACGTCTTACGGCGCCATTGCAGCGGATGCGCATCATCAGCGACCGTTTACTGTTTGGGTTATGAGGGAGCACGGGTTTATTGCCATGAAAGAGCTTACCGCAAGGCGTGATATAAAAACCATTGTAGCCAAGAAGCGGAACTGCCGAAGGATGAAAGCAGGGCTTTTGTGTTTCGGTAATTGAAGGCGATTTCCTTTTTATTTTTTGTGCGGGTGGTTTCCTGTTTTGTAGTGAAGGTCTTTTTTTCAAAAGTGAATAGCGGGCAAATTGCTGATCGCCTGCCCATTCAATATTGCCGGCCGTACAGTTATGGTTGTTGCCGTCTTTAAAAATAACACGTGTATGGCCGGCAGGGTTCGGAATAAATAATTGGGCGATAAGTTTTGCCATGCCATACTCATAGCCAATGCCGTTTTCTTTAAAGCGCAGTTTTAGAGACCTGCCTTTTCTTACCCTGAGAGGCCTTGGCAAGCCATTATGAAATACGTTTCCAAAAGGGGACACCCGGAAAGCGGGATGGGCCGGAATGGGCAAGGCAGCATCAAGTTCCGTCATAAGCAAGGGTTAATTGATTGAAGTGTTCAGTGCCCATTATGTTTGGGTAACTGTTTAGGTAAAGCGGGAGGTTATTACCTGCCCGCTTTTCATTACTGTGGCTTGAGAACCTGCTGCTAAGAAATTAAACAGTGAAAAACTATGCAAGAAACCATGTTTGTACTATACAAGCGAATGCTTGTTTTATACTATTTTTATTTCCATAAATTATACTACATGCAAAGAGAAGATACTGCCATGGTACATGAAGGAAGAAATGTAAAGAGAATCAGAGAGATGCTTGGTGTAAAGCAGGAAGCACTGGCTATGGATTTAGGTATCACACAACAAGCTGTATCTGCACTGGAACAAAAAGAAGCGTTGGATAAGGAGATGCTTGAAAAAATTGCCGATGTGTTGAAAGTACCGGTTGATGCAATAAAGAATTTTGATGAACAGGCAGCAGTACAGATAATAGCTTCAAATAATTATGGAAAGGACCAATCGTCTGCGGTTAACTTTCAATGTACGTTCAACCCACTTGATAAATATATGGAGGCGATGGAGGAGAACAAGAAGTTGTATGAAGCACTATTAAAGAGTGAGAGAGAAAAGATTGCTTTGCTTGAGCGACTATTGAATGAAAGAAAATAGTTTCATAGGCTAAATTTTGTGCGAAAGCTGCCGAAGGGCGGCTTTTTTATTTAATTGGCAGTGAGCTAACGAACTACTGGATAACAAGGAGTAGTATTGGCCAACAGTGTTTAAAATAATAGCATAAGAAACTATTGCTTTAATTATACAAGTTTTGTATTTATGCAATATCATATGCTTGCTTTCCAAAACTAACTCTTCAAAATGGACAATTGTTATTTCATCTATTCCAACCAAAATTTGGAAATAGAGCGTTTTCATTTGTGCAGTTGGGAATTCAAAAATGGAAGCGCTCTAATGGAAGTTGGTTGCGAAATTTCAGCTGAAACTTTGCCAAATGGAGTTTCATCTATTGAAGCAGAAATTCATATTCCATGGTTAAAAAGCCAAAGTGAAACCACTGATCTTTTTCCCAGACTGAAAGATACAGCCAACTCGAAATTCATTTTTAATGATTCAGTGGTGAACACTCATTCTTTTGATGGAGGAAGAGGAGTACTTGGTATTCTGCATCAATTTAGAGACAGAGAACCGCTATGTATTCTGCCTGTTCTTTTAGAACCAAACCACGACAAAAAGAATATTAAGGCAAGCCTTGATTTGTCAGCATACAGGAAGGACGGGCAGAATGCTAACATCTATTTCCGCTTTTCAATAACTGCTAAAACAAATTCCTTTTCCATAAGAAAGAAGGGGGTTGGAAGATCAACTATCATTTATGATTTAAAAATAAATGAACTTAGAAATCTTCCAGATAATTTGTTCACTGAATTGCAGAATAAACAATTATGCACAATTAAAAACTGTTTCTGCTTTAATATAGTTCCAAACAGTTACGATCTAGCTTTTTTTGATTCTACTTCATTAAGGAATGTAAGAACACTTGAGTACGACGCATTTAACAGATACCTTGAAGACGGGAGAGTTCAAAAAGACCAACTTATGGTCGTTTTTAACAAGAAAGAGTATCCCAAAAGTTTTGCATTTTTTACCATTTTCACAAAGGAACGTATTGGGGCTGGACAGTTTGCACTTGCTATACTGATAAATTTGATAAGTGGAATACTTCTATTTCTTCCAAATTACCGAAATGAAAATAGTAACAATATCATTTCAAAAGTTTTCTGGCAAAATCTTCCAATTGAAGTTTACGTAGCGATTTCGATTGGCTTAGCACTCATAGTATATTTTGTCTGGCCGACAATTATTTCAGCTTTATATAGGCTGCAAACAAGAATAGTATTAAAGAAAAAAAAGAATAGATGAAAGCCTTACTTGATACAAATATTATTATTCATCGTGAATCAGGTAGCTCGGCAATAAACCAGGACATTGGAATATTGTTTAAATGGTTAGATAAGGTAAAATATAGCAAATGTATTCATCCGCTTACTGTTCAAGAGATAAAAAAGAATCCCAATAAACAGACAGTCAAAACTTTTGACATAAAAATGAACAGCTATGAACTTTTGCCATCAATAGCTCCTTTGTCTCCGGATTTAGTTAAAATTAGTTCGACTGATAAAAATGATAATGATAAAATAGATACGGCGCTTTTAAATGAATTATATCTTGAACGGGTAGATATTCTAATTTCTGAAGACAAACAGATTCATAATAAAGCAAGCCAGTTAGGTCTTTCAAATGCGGTATATACGATTAACTCATTCCTTGAAAAAATCGCTTCTGAAAATCCCGACTTGATAGACTATAAAGTCTTGAGTGTTCGCCAACGGTTATTTGCTGATGTTAATTTGGACGATCCTTTTTTTGATTCCTTTAAAGAAGACTATCCCGGATTTGAAAAGTGGTTCCGAAAGAAGGCTAATGAAAAGACATATGTTACAATAAATAAACTGAACAATTTAATCCTATCTTTTCTTTTCCTCAAACGAGAAGAAAAAGATGAAGTTTACTCCGACATAGAACCGATATTCAAACCAAAAAGAAGATTAAAGATTGGCACATTTAAAGTAGTTAGCAACGGGATGAGGTTAGGCGAAAGGTTTTTAAAAATCGTATTCGATAACGCCTTAGCATTAAAAGTAGATGAAATCTATGTAACTATTTTTGATAAAAGAGATGAGCAGAAAAGACTAATTGAACTTCTTGAAGATTGGGGATTTTATAGATGGGGTGTAAAAAATACCGGAGAGCTAGTATATGTTAGAGATTTCAATAAAATTTTTAATACTAACAATCCTAAATTAACCTTTCCTTTTATTAGCAAGAAGTCAAGGGTTTTTCTAGTTCCGATTTATCCTGAGTATCATACAGAGTTATTTCCAGATTCGATTTTACGAACGGAATCACCTTTAAATTTCGAAGACAATGAACCATATCGAAATGCGATTAGGAAAGTATATGTTTCCCGATCACTTGAAAGGAACATTAAACGCGGAGATATTTTAGTGTTTTATAGAACTGGCGGTATTTATAAAGGAGTAGTAAGCACAATTTGCATAGCTGAGGATATTGTTCTGAGATTTAAAGATGAAGACGATTTTGTTAGGGCTTGCCTTAAGAGAAGTGTTTATTCGGAAGAGAACTTGAGAAGTCAATGGCGATACAACTCAAAGAATAGACAGTTTATTGTTTCTATGTTATATACCTATTCATTTCCTAAAAGAGCTAACCTAAAGACACTGATTGATAACAATGTGATATCTGGAATAGATGATGTGCCAAGAGGATTTAAACAAATATCTTTGGAAAAATTCGAAACTATCTTAAAGCTGACAGAAACAGATGAGAGTTTTATTATCCATTAAGCCTGAGTTTGCTGTAAAAATTTTTAGCGGAGAAAAAAAGTTTGAATTTCGCCGCTCGATATTCAAAAACAAAAAAGTTAATAAGATAATTGTTTACGCTTCTTCTCCAACGCAGAAAATAATTGGAGAGTTTGAGATAGAAGAAATAATAAATGATAAACTTCAAAGTCTTTGGAAAAAAACAAAAGAACACGCCGGTATACCCGAAGAATATTTTTACCGATATTTCAATGAAAAACAAATGGGATATGCAATAAAGATTAAAAAACCTAGAAAATATAAAAACCCCGTCTGCATTAAAGAGAAATACAACATCAACCCTCCTCAGTCCTTTTCGTATTTAGAGTAGTCTTATCCTAGTAAGACAAAATGCTTTCAATAGTTCTATTCCAAATACCTTTAGACACTCTTAGTGCGGAGTCCTTACAGTAAATTACCAAACAGTAAGCTTCCAAATACTTCAACAGCGGTTCATAGTTGTTACGTTTGCGAAAACCCAAATCATTTGGAACTTTTATTGCAGAATAAAAAGGCCCTAAGATTTTTTTATGATATTTTGATCTTGAACCATGAAGCATTTTATGTTGTGGTGTGTCTAAAACAATCGATCTAATCTCTTTTATATAACTGTCGATGTCTTCAATTTTAAGATCCCACGTCGTAAGAAAATGTAGAAGTTGTATGGCTTGCTCTTTATTGATGTTGCCCTTCATTTTAACTGAATTAAAGAAAGTGCGGTTGACTAAATCTATTAACTCAATCGCATAAGATTCAAGTCTTATGGCGCTACCATAGCCATGGTTGTCATATCTTTTAAATCTAAGAATTAGGCTTACTAAAAATATCCTTCTTGAGGCATCAATTTCTATCCGTCCCGAAACCGGCAAAATGGACTCTATCCAATCAATGCATTCTTTGATGATAATATTTTTCTTGGCAAAGTCTTTCAAAAACTCAACCATTAATACCATCAAGTCATCAGCATTGGACATCCCTGCCAATAGCAAGAAAACTTCTCTCCAAGTTTGATCAAACAAGTGTTCTTCTATTAATTTCGTGACTTTCGTTGGAGAGTTGTAATAATGCGCAGTTAAATATTCCTGAATCGTAAGATGGGAAAAAGAATAAATTTCTGGTGCCCTCTGAACTAGTATACCTTGTTGAATTTCGATTGCTTCAAGGATTTTAGATATTTGGGTAGCCCTAACATTTAAAGAGCTTTCTAAAAATGTTTTTATACTTTGTTTGACTTCAGTTTGAAAGAAAAATCTTTTATCCTCAAGAAAGAACTTTGCAGCCATCTCTGATAACATTTCTATTTCAATTTCCGACGTAAGGTCTTGGTAAATGTCATCATTATGAATCCGTTTTTCGGCGGCCCATTTTTCCACAAGAATTAATAAAGCTCTTCTATACAAGCTGCTTCTATTAGAAGGGAATCTTTGGCTTTCGTCAAATGTTAGACATAAGAATGCTAACAGAAGTGGTGTTCTAGCAATTTCTAAACTGGGGGCATTTGATTTGTCAAATAATAGTTTAATCAATCGTTCTGCAGTACCTGCTAGTCTATCTTGTTCAAGCCTAAACCAATTATTGATGAATTTCTGGATCTGTATATCATCAAAACTTGCTATTTCATAATCGCTAAAGCCTTTCAGATAGGTCTTATAAAAAGCTGTCCGACATGAAGTAATAAACCTGTTTTTATCAAAAGTGTCCGTAAAATCCTTGATATGCTCTATAGTTTCAGCAAGGATATTTTGAGGGACTTCATCTAAGCCATCTAGTAAAATCAAGAGCTTGCCATTCTTTAATGCGTTTTTTACAAATGCCTCAGATTCCGGAAAGCCTGCAATCTCAAACTCTTTCTGGATAAGAGCTTTAATATCGATTTTTTCGTTCTTAAATCTTTTTAGTTCAATTAATACTGGAATGCAATCATGTATATACCTCTCTTTTTTTGAGTCATTATTCTCGATCTCCAACATAGCCTCAAGACCAATTCTTTTAAGAAAGGTAGATTTTCCGGAACCAGGTGCGCCTAAGATATTCAGTTGTTTTATTTCGTTCGCAATTCCCACAGCACTTTTCCTATTGTCGGGTCCAAAATGCTCTCTTGTTTGCCGAAAAGAGCTTTCTAAGTTTTGAATATTTTGTTCTTTGACTAAGTATAATGGTGATACTATCTTAACACTAGTATAAATGTCCAACAGAGGAACGGGCTCCGACATTCCGAGAACTTTTACTTGACCATGTCTTTTTAAATAGTTTTCAGCATAAGAACTAATTGCTTTTTGAACCTTAATGCGATCTACCCCTTTTTTCCCAAGCTTTGAAATAATTGACCAGGCTAACTGAAATAAAGATTTTGCGCTTTCACTAATAGTGGTATTTTCAAATTCTTCTTTTATCATTAGTCTCAATTAGATTATAACAAATTGATTCATTGAGCGAATCATGGGAATTAAATTTATCAATTTTTATTTAGGCTTTCTGATTGGCTCCTGCTATCCTTATTCTTGATAAGTAAGCAACCTACGGAAAACGAAACTCCCCGCTATCCTTAGTCTTTATTCGCAATGATGCTACCCGTAGTTTGCAACTATAGATTCTGTGATAAAATTTTGCTACCTAATAAGAGCCACCGTCCCCTTAACAACAGCATCTTTCCTATCAAGGTCTTTACCCCTTATAAAGTACACATAAGTTCCCGGCAGGATTTTATTCTTATACCTCCCGTCCCAGCCTTTTGCAATATCCCCCGTTACAAAAACTTTATTACCCCACTTGTCAAATATGGAGAATTCTTCCAGGTGGAAGGCAGATCCCGGGGGTACCCGGAACAGGTCGTTAATTCCATCTCCGTTCGGCGTGAAAGAATTAGGCATATACAGGGTTTGTAGAACCTTTATAGTAACTCCTTCTGTACTGATACATCCATTGCTGCCGGTAGCTTCGAACAGGAATTTGTACTCACCCGTTGTTAAGGGCTTACTGAATGTAGTAAATGATTGAGGTGAGGTTAGCAGGGCTTCCGGTTTCCAACGAAACATAGCGGTATTACCGGTGGTAGCTGCCCTAAGTTGCACTACGGAGCCAGTCATGACTGAAGTATCGTTTGTGATCATGGCCACACCGGGTGCCGGTTTCACCTGTATAGCAATACTATTGGATTGAAGCTGGTTGTTGGGAATACAGGGACTTTTCGTCGTTAATAGCAACCATACAGAATCTCCCGGCTTCAGCTCCTTTGTAACCAATGTTTTCGATGACCGGCCTGTTTTGGCCCCATTGATCATCCATTGATAAGAAGCCCCACGGCCTTCATTCAATGTGGTGGCTGTAAAGGTTACCGGCACCCCTTCACAAACAGTATCGGCAGATGCACTAACAGCCAGGGTGGGTGCCTTTTCCTGCAGCACCTTAATTTTAACGGTGTCCCCCACCTGTAACCTGCATGAAGCTGTATGAACCGATACAGTACAACTCACTTCATCTCCATCCTTCAAAGCATCGGTTACATAAAAATTGCCGTTCGTTCCAACGGTATTGCCATTGATCCTCCATGTATACACAGTATTTGGATCTATACCATCCGCTTTTGCTGTAAAGGAGGTCCTGTTTGCTGCACAAATCGTTTCGGAAGCGGTGATTACATCAATAGAGGGATTAATGACTCCTACGGTAATGACGTTGGACTCCGCTGTTAGTATAGTGCTGCCGGTACTGCAGGTTAGTACAGACATCCGGCATTGTACCCTATCCCCATCTTTTAATTTGTCTGTGGAAAATGTTGGCAGGTGTTCCGGTGTTGCTATCCCGTTTACAAACCATTCGTATTTGGGATACAAAGCGCTACTTACATTGTAGGCCCTGAATGTTGCCGTGGTTCTCCCGCAGATGAAGGTATCCAGTGATGCAATCATCACTGCAGGCGGTTTATTTTCCTCGTATCCCATTACAACCGTCTCCGTTTTTAGCGTTTTAGAGCCGGAATCATCAACATAGGTCATCGTGCAATAGACAGAGTCACCAACATTTAACGAGGGGAAGCGGCGTGTAAGATCGCTTACGCCAACAGGAGCATCATTCAAATACCATTGAAGCGTAGCCGGAGCCGGGGAACCTGTATAGTACTCCACAACAAAATAAAGCCCGTTACCATCATAGTCACATATGCTTGAAGGCTTGATCCGCATTGTAATGTAGGGGGCGGTGGGAGCAGCTATTTGCCCACGTACTTCGCTAAGGAAAAATAGCGGAAGAATGATTAAAAGGTATGGAATAAGCTTCACCGTCCGGTTCCTGTTGATTTTGTTTTCTAAATTACAAATAACAAACTATTTCATCGGCTTGCTATCCTTAGCCTTTATTCATCACCATTAGGATTGCACTCTTTACATTGCTTGTAATTTAGAAGCAACTGAATGTTCATCATTTAAATAGTTGCCTATACTACCGAGAAAACTCACTCCGACGGAGCTGGCTCACCGCTTCACTAACCTGTTTGCACCTGCAAACAACCAGCAACTTTATCCAAGCTTATACTGCTGGTGCTGCGTTGGCACTTCCACGTTCTTAAAACCTTTCAATCCCAATCTATCTACAAAAGTCTTCTGCACTTCGTACTCTCCATGCACCAGAAAGATCGTCTTCACCTTTTCCGGCTCCTGGTTGCCGAGGAATCGCAACAGGTCGTCCGTATCGCCGTGAGCACTCATGCCTTGTACCTGTCCAATTTCTGCCAGCACCTTGCAGGGGTCGGAAAACAATTCCACTTCCTTTTCACCATGAAGCAACTGGCCGCCCAAAGATTTTGCCCCGCAATAGCCCACAAATAAAATGGCATTGTTCTCATTGCCGATGCATTCATTGATGTGGTGCCTTACTCTTCCCGCATCAGCCGTTCCGCTGGCCGAAATGATAACGCAGGGTTGCTGGTAATCTACTAACCTGCGGCTGTCCTCAACCGTTTCCACATGCTTCAACCCGGGAAAATCAAAAGGATCGTCATCAATGGCCAACACCTGTTGCAGCCGTTCATTAAACTGGCAAGTGTGTTTTTTTATGGTCTGCGTGGCTTTCAAACTCAATGGGCTGTCGATAAAATAAAGCAGTTCGGGCAGCCGCTTTTCCAGGCTTAGCTGGTTCAGGGCATAAAGCACTTCCTGTGTACGCCCCACGCTAAAAGCAGGAATGATCAACTGGCCGCCTTTCTCCACACAAACTCTTTTGATCCATTTTTGAATGGTTTCAATAGTGTTGAATGTAATGTCGTGGTGTTTATCGCCATACGTGCTTTCCAGGATAATATAATCCGCTTGCGGTGCTTCAGCCGGCGGCTGCAATAACACAGAATGGTAACGGCCAATATCACCACTAAATAAAATAGTGGTTTGCTTACCATCTTCTTTGATGCGGAGACTGATGGCGGCACTTCCAACCAAATGTCCCGCATTGGTAAACTGCGCTTCCACATCCTTCATCACCGTAAACCACTGATCGTATTCAAAGGTTTCGAACAGCTCCATTGTTTGGGTAACATCACCTGCGGTATAAAGGGGCTCATAAGGTGAAAGGCCTTTGGCCGCTCTTTTTTTATTGATGTACTCTACCTCGTAGGTCTGGATTTCGGCACTGTCGTAAAGCAGGATCTCCGTAAGGTCCCTGGTGGCTGCGGTTGAAATAATTTTTCCCCTGTAGCCCTCCTTCACCAGTTTTGGCAGCAGTCCCGAATGATCGATGTGGGCATGGGAAAGAAGTACCGCATCAATGGTTTCGGGCTTAAAGCCAAAATGCCCATTCAACTCGTCTGTTTCCCTTCCCAGTCCCTGGAACATTCCGCAATCCAATAAAATTTGTCGCTCGTCCTTTAAATGAACAATATGCTTTGAGCCGGTAACTGTTCTTGCTGCTCCGTGAAAACTGATCTTCATGAAAGAGCTAACGCTAAATTCATACCCCGTTGATTAGTAGAGAAATTCGAAAAATTTTGGGAGAAGGTTTCCACAAAAGCAGAACAGGTGCATGGAGATCGTTCTTTCAACAGGGCGGTGTTTTCGCAAGCAGTATTGTAATACTTATTGAATAATTAAACCCAGGGCATTCTTCGTCTTCGCCGCTTTACAAATGTTTTATGCCCCGTAAACTTCTGCAATAACAGCATAGCACTATTATTGCTCGTATCCTTTATAATAAACCGGCACGCAAACCAATAAACCATGAAGCCGATTAGATTTCCCTTTTACATCAGGCTGGGCTTCGTTTTAATCATACTGATTGCATTGGGTTATCTTGCTGTTTTGGGTGAAGAAGTATTATTGCCTTTGCTCTTTTCTTTTCTGTTTGCCCTTCTTCTTTTGCCCCTCACCGATTTTTTTGAAAACAAATTAAAGTGGTCTCGTGCACCTGCAGCCCTTGTCTCGGTCCTGCTCTTCTTTTCCGCCGCAAGTCTCATCATCTATGTCATAGGCCTGCAGGTAGCAAAGCTCAGCAGCGAGTGGCCCCTGCTTAAGGCACAGGTAGCAAGCCTTTTTCACAATCTTCAATTGTGGCTGCAAAGCACATTTCATATAAACATGGAAAAGCAGGCGGCCTACATTAACAACATCAGCCAAAAAGGACTCAGCTCCAGTGCTTCACTCATTGAGCGAACCGTGTTTTCTTTATCAGCCATCGTTTTACTCCTGGTTTTTGTTTTGGTCTACACCTGTTTTCTCCTGATCTACCGCAAGTTGCTCATGCGGTTTATTGTGACCGCTTTTACCGAACAATACATCAGCATCATCTACGACATTTCTGCACAGATCAGGTACATCATAAGAAAATACATCAGCGGCTTGTTTTTCGAAATGTGCATCATCACCATACTTGCATGTGTTTTGTTTGCCTTGCTGGGCATAAAGTATGTTTTCCTGTTGGGTATTTTGGTGGGAGTATTAAACCTGGTCCCTTACGTTGGCATCTTTACAGCACTTGCCATTAGTGCAGGCATCACCTTTGCCACCTCCGATGGCCGGCATGCCCTGTATGTAGCTCTCGTTGTTTTGGGTATTCACCTGTTCGACAGCAATTTCCTGATGCCTAAGGTTGTGGGTTCGCAGGTGAGGTTAAACCCTTTGATTGTTGTTTTGGGTGTTGTGCTGGGCGAAATGCTCTGGGGCATTCCCGGAATGTTCCTTGCCATTCCTTATCTCGCCATCACTAAAGTGATCTTCGATCGTGTGCCATCGCTCCAGGCATGGGGCATTTTGCTGGGAGAAGAAGAGCACCCGCCAAAGAAAGTGAAAAGGATGATCCGAAAAGTAAAGAACAAAGAACAGGCAATTTAAAATCGTTTCCCCATTAACTGCCATCGACCCTCCTGAATCTTATTTAAGAAGACGCTAACACGGCTACTCGTAAATTGTTATTCCAACCAACCAATTTTCATTTTATGAAACTTCTTTTATTGGCCTTACCCCTGGTTTGTTTTACGGCAGCCAATGCGCAGAAGGAAGTGAACCTGGACGAGTTGAAGGAATATATTGGTGATAGTGTAAAGGTTCATGGAAAAATTTCTGGTGTAGCCTATTCTTCAAGCTCCAAACAAAAATCGATGCTCATTTATGTTGGAGAAAACTATCCAAGGCAGGCACTTACCATTGTTATTCCTCCGGCTGTTCTGAACAAATTGCACATCGTTCCATCACCGGCAGATACGGGCAACATTATGTTGGTGGCCGGCAAGCTGGAAAGGTATAAGGGCAAAACAAGAATCAACATCAAAGATCCGCTGCAACTGGATGTTATCGATAACAGGCAGGGCGAGCCTGAGTAGCAGGTGCAACGGCATTGAATCTATGACCGGGCTTGTCTGCTTACATTTGTTCCTCGTCTGCCCCTAACGGTTGAAACAAAAACAAACGATTGATCTTATGAAACAAATTGTATGGGTACTGGCCCTTGCCTTTCTAATGCTGTCTCAATTAGCCTTTTCACAGGAAGCTAATGAAGCAACCGAACCTCCGGTTAAGGGTGCTGGTGTTATTGACCTTCTTAAAGGCGGTACGCTGGAAGCATGGAAGGTACCATCGGCACGGTGGCAGTTAAAAGAAGGAAGCATTATTGGAGAAACCGGGAGCGAAAAATTGGACACACCCGAATGGATCTATACCAAACAAAGGTTCAGCAACTTCGAGTTCACCTGTGAGCTGAGGCTTACCGGCGACAGTCGCCGTAATACCGGCATTTACTTCCGGGTGAACACCATTTCTTTCAGGGACCGCTTTGAAGCGCCTTCGGGATATGAATTTGACGCCGCTGCCACAGGTGATAAATTAAACGGCTCCGTTGGTGACTGGTACGCAAGGCCTTCCTTACGTATATCCGCAGATTCTTCCGTCATCAATCAAGTCTATAATTCCGATAACTGGAACCGCATGACCATCCGGGCAAGAGGCAATCGTTTGGAATACTGGATCAATGGAATAAAGGTTATGGATTACCGTGATCCCGATCCTAAGGGCTCCCGTGAAGGCATCATTGGTTTCCAGATGCATGATGGATCGGTAATGAAGGTGGAATGCAGGAATATACGGGTGCTGCCATTGGCGCCATAAAGGCATACTAAAAGCCATCATGAGCCGTGAAAAGAGCATGCTGTTAAATGGCTCTTTCCGCTTTCCCGTTTATCCAGGGTCTTCAGAGGTGGTCTTGTGTGTAGCCTGGTGGTGAGATCCTCGGAGTTAAGACCACAATGCTCATTTTAGTGTTTATACTTTATCAATCCTCTTCATCACATTCCTCAGGCATTGTCCGTAGTTGGCAACTACAGGCTATTAAAGCCGATATCATCTTACATTAACTATTCTCAAAATCACGGTTAAGACAAATAGTATTATTGAAATCAAAAAAATTGTCCTTCCATGCATTTGAACTGACGAATTGTAGGCAGAAACCCTGTATCCATCTGGCAATTGTTTCTTTGAATAACCCCAAACCCAGCCAATGATCAAACCTATTGGAAAGAACAAGATGGAAACAATATAATAACCAACGATGTTTTTGACCGACTCACCTTCCGGCTGTGCAATTTCTTTGTATCGCTCAGCTTTCATACGTTCTGTTTTTTCTTTACTAACCTCAATTCCTCTTTGCATTAATAACTCTTTCGCAAGCTGGTAATCAAAACTTCCCCATTCATCGGGTTTAGCTAATATCTCTTGAAGTTCATCGTCAGTAAACGAATACAGGTAATAATCTTCAGGAACCTCACTGAGTTGTTCGGCAAAGTATTCATCATAAGTATAAGAGGCCAGTTTGAAATCACTTTGCTTTATGAGGATCACATAGTCTTTACTCAAAGGATTGTTGGCATAACTAGGGTCAAACACCAGTGCGTCTTCCTCAATTTGATACTCGATATTATTTTGCTTCAATACCTCTGCGAAATCTTCAGCAGTTTGTTTATCGGGAAAGAGTTTAAATCGCAGGTATTCTCCGTTCATAACCAGGCAGTGGTTTTTATAATTGAGTATCCTTAAAGATAAATGAATCAATTGGTCTTTGCTTTTACCATAATTCTTAATGCACAATAAAAAATCGCTACAACTATAATTTTCAAGATCAACAACCCTTTTTTATTCCTAAATTCAACATCGCCACAACTTCACCAATGACACCAACCAACTCCAAAATAACCATACACATGGTTTCAAGTCTCGATGGCTTTATTGCCAAAAAAGACAACAGCATTTCCTGGTTTGAAACGGCAGACCACTATGAAAAAGGAGTGGAGTACACGGAACAAGAAACAAAAGAGTTTCTGAAAACAATTGATTGTTACGTAATGGGTGCCAGAACCTATGAACATGCTGCGCAACTTTCAACAACCTATGGCTGGGCCTATGGAGATGTGCCAACGATTGTAACCAGCCACAAAAACCTGCAGCCTATCAGGCCTAGTATTGAAATCTTTTCTGGTGATCTTACCAGACTGATTAAGGAAAAACTGGAACTGAATTTTAAAAACATTTGGGTGGTAGGAGGTGCCAGCCTGGTGAAAGATTTCATTCAGTTAGGCCTGGCACATGAAATAAGGTTATCAATACTTCCTATCATCTTAGGAGATGGAATACCATTTTTTGATCACATAGAGGGAGAGCAGGCTTTACACCTGGAAGGCGTAACAGCTTACAAAAGCGGGATGGTAGAACTTAGGTATGAAATAAAAAAATAGCTTCTAAACAACAGCTGCTTTTTTCCTGGTCATACTTTTCTTCACCGTTTCCCTGTGCATAGCACCCCATGTGCTCAGTGCACGCAGCAGGTCATTCAGTGTTTCACAATAAGCGGTCAGCTCGTATTCTACAACTACCGGTGTTCCCGTGTGTACTTTACGCGTAACAAAGCCATTCAGCTCCAGGTCCTTCAACTCTGCCGACAATACTTTAGCCGAAATGCCTTCAATGGTCCGTTGCAGTTCATTGAAGCGTTTATTGCCTTCCTTCATTGCCACAATGATCCGCAGTTTCCATTTGCCTCCAATAACAAAAAGAGCATCTGCGATCGAGGTAAGGGTGGCCTTGCATTGTGCTTCCGAAGGCTTTTCATTGCTCACTCTGGGTGTTGTCATGCTGATCAATTTTAACGCTAACTCGTAGGTTACTACTTACCTTTTGTATAGTGCTAACCTTTGGTAAGCTAAGGTAGGTAGTTTTGTGTCGTCAAAAAAACACACTCAAAACTTTTTATATGGCAAACACCAGATGGGTCATTGACCCCACGCACAGCGAAATCGGTTTTAAGATCAAACACCTCATGATCACCAATGTCTCCGGCAAGTTCGATGGCTTCGAGGCCGAAGTGCAAACAGAGGACGAAGATTTCACCACGGCACAAATCGAAGCAAGGATTAAAACTTCTTCCATCAACACCAATAACCTGCAGCGTGACGAGCACCTGCGCAATTCCGACTTCTTTGAAGTGGAAACTCATCCGGAGATCTTGTTCACTTCAACCAAGGTTGAAAAAATAAATAACGACAACTTTGTGTTGCACGGTAATCTTACCTTGAAAGGAGTAACAAAACCTGTGAAGTTTAATGTTGAATACAGCGGTATCACCAAAGATCCCTGGGGCGGGCAGAGGGCAGGCTTCATTATAACAGGAAAGATCAACCGTAGCGAGTTTGGTCTCAACTTTAATGCAGCACTCGAAACCGGCGGACTGGTATTGGGTGAAGAAGTAAAAATCAATTCCGAGGTACAGTTGGTAAAACAGGCAGCAGCTGTTGCGGCTTAATAAATAAACCCTTAACTAAAAATGATTGTATGTCAATATCACGAAAATTAAAAAACATCGATACCCCACAGGGACAACCCGGCTTCTTAGGCCGGGGCCATGTGGCTCGTCCTGTTATCCAAAGAAGCTTTGCCGAAAGCGATCCTTTCATCATGCTCATGGATGATATGCTGGATAAGAAAGACAACACGCCTTCTGGTGGTCCGCACCCGCATGCAGGTTTCGAAACCGTATCGCTTTTAATTGAGGGTGAAATGGGAGAGATGAAAAGCGGCGACTTTTCAATGATGACAGCCGGTAGTGGCATTATTCATACGGAAACTATCGACAGGCCAACAAAAATGCGCCTGCTTCAATTATGGTTAAATCTTCCAAAGAAAGATCGGTGGGCACCGCCCCGCTTGCAGGATCTTACAAGAGAACATGCGCCACATCTTTCCGAAGACGGAGTGGACATCCGGTTGTACAGTGGTGAATTGGCAGGTCTTGTATCTCCTGTTCAAAATTACACACCAATGATCCTGGCTGATATTACAATAGAACACGGTGTAACTACTGTTCTGCAGTTGCCTGCCAATTTCAATACCTTCCTTTATGTATTGGATGGAAGTGTATTGATTGGTGAAGAGGAAACGTTACTCTATAGCAACCAGGTAGGATGGTTGGATATTTTTAATAGTGATGCTTTAAGCAATTTGAAATTGAAAGCAGGAGAGAAAGGAGTTCGCTTTGTTTTGTATTCAGGCAAACCAACAGGTGATGCCATTGTTTCCCACGGTCCTTTTATCGGCGGCAGCAATGAAGATATCTTACGTTTATACAACGAATACAGGCAGGGAAAGATGAAACACATTTCTACTGTTGATGAAGGGCAAAGAATGCTGTTGTGATAACGGACCTACGTGCAGATTTGAACATCGCCCTCGTTATCCTTAGTCTTTATACATCACGAATGCAGTCCGTAGTTTGCAGCTACGGACAATTCTGTACTAACTCACCCATATCTACACCTCTTAAATTCGCTACATTTAGTGTTCAGCATTTTCCATTGCCATGAACAGAATATCCTTCCTCTTCGTCCTCTTATCCATGCTCTATCTTCCCGTAACTGCACAAATAACGAAACAGGCTCCGGCCACTACCACCACCTATACCAATCCTTTGCCTGTAAAGCTGGGCGATCCTTATGTATTGCACACGCAGGGCACCTACTATATGTACGGCACCGGCGGAGCGGACAGGGGCTTTGCTGCCTATTCCTCAAAAGACCTGGTGAACTGGAAGCCGGAAGGACAGGTATATTTTCACAACAACCCCAATGGCTGGAGCGATCCAACCGCAGCCTGGGACGGCGCCTACTGGGCGCCTGAAGTGTACGAAGTGAAGGGGAAATACTATATGTTTTACAGTGCACAATGGAAGGTCAATCCCGCTAAGGAACTGGAAAATTTTCGCATAGGTGTGGCGGTTGCCGATAAGCCCACAGGCCCTTTCATTGACCTGCGTGATCAACCCGTTTTCGATCCCGGCTATCCTATACTCGATGCCAATGTGTTTTTTAACGATGATGGAAAGATCTACCTGTATTATTCCCGTGCCTGTTACAAGCATCCTGTAGAAAGCGAAGTGGCGGATTGGGCAAGAAAGAAAGGCTGGTATAAGGAGATAGAGGAAAGCTGGGTGTATGGTGTTCAGCTCAAACCCGATTTTTCAGGCGTTATTGGCGAACCCGTATTGTTGTTGCGGCCTCCTGTTCAAATGAGCGATAAGCAGTCCGAATGGGAAAGTCGTTCCGTTACGGCGCATGAAGTGAACCGCCGCTGGACGGAAGGCTCGGTTCTTTTTAAGAAAGACGGACTTTATTACATCATGTATTCTTCCAACCATTTTGGAGGCCAGTATTATGCCGTAGGCTATGCAACAGGAAGATCACCGTTAGGACCCTTTACAAAAGTGGCCAACAATCCGGTGTTACAAAAGAACACGGACAAAGGCGGTACGGTAACAGGTACCGGTCATAACAGCATTACCTGGTCGCCCGATGGTAAAGAAATGTTTTGTGTTTATCATGCAAGAACCTCTACAACCGGGGACGAACGGGTGGTGTTCATCGACCGCATGCAGGTAAAGGCCGGGAAGCTTACCATTTTCGGCCCAACCACGACTCCGCAAAAACTGCCATCGGGAGTGAGGCGGTGACGGGGAAGAATGGGGTAGCTGTTACCACCTTTTCTCCCGTTTAAACAGATCAAAGCAATACTGTTCCTTAACAGCGTCATAAAATAACCTGTCCGAACCTGTTGATTTAGAGTGCATGCGAAGTTTTACCTGGAATGTTTAAGTAAAAATCCTTAGGAAAGATTAGTATTTCTGGCAAAGCTGAATAATTTTGCATCGTCATCCTGGAAAAGACCGAGAACCCGTTACACTATGAAATTTGAAAACTCAACTGCGCCTGCAATTAAAAGGCCTTTCCCTTCTTTACCTGCTTTTAAAAAAGCTGTCGGTGTTTCTGTATTCCTTTTTATTTCTTTGGTTTCGCGGTCACAGGCGGTAACCGAGATTATAACAGATTTCAAGGGCTACTGGAAGAGTTCTGCAGCTACGCCCAATGCAATAAAGCCGGATAACAGCCATAACCTGCTTGCCTTTCGCTATAACGGTATTCTGTATTCAACAGGCGTTAATCATGAGGTCCTGGCCAGCCGTGGAGAAAGTTTTCAGCCCGCAGATTTCTGGAGTTTGCCGGTGTCGGGACTAACGGGTACCATAACAAGCAATACAAAAGTGGGACTTGGCGCCTTGTATGATGGAGTGTACGGTGGGGCCAGCAATCCGCCCCCGGCCTGGGGCATTGACCGGTACCTTACCGATGGAATTAAAGGGTTGGACATTGGTACCTGCATTGCTAATCTGCCGGTAGGCACCATGACCTTTCCAATCGCTAACATTCAGCCGGCCTCTATTGGCGATGGCATTCCCGATATCCTGGTGACTCAAATTGCAGACCCTTCAGGCTCCTTTGACCGGTATGAATTTACTGATGCCAATGGCGTTCGTGTGGGCAATTATAAAGACATTGTTTTTACCAATATTACCCCGGTGGGCACATGGACAGCAGATTTTTATGAAGCAGTGCATAATCCGTTGATCTTAACATCCGGCTTTACGCAAACCGATCGTCCCATTCGTTTATGGGCAGCCGACCTGAGTGACTTGGGAATTACCGCGGCCAACTATGCGCAGATCAGGAACTTCCGCATTACACTTTGCGGCAATAGTGATGTTGCTTTTGTAGCGTATAGCAATACGGCCATTAATTTACAAAACCCGCTGCCGGTTCAGTTTGAATCCTTCAGTGCATCGGGCAGTAAAAACAAAGTACGCCTCGACTGGAAAACGGCTTCGGAAGAAAATGCAGACCGGTTTATGATTGAAAGAAGCGGGGATGGCGTTTCGTTTACATCTATTGGAAGTATAGCGGCAAAGAATGGTATCGCTAATGCCTACACGTTTTTTGATAATGCTCCCTTACCGGGTAAAAACTATTACCGGTTAAAGCAATTGGATGAGAGTAAGAATTTTAAGCACAGTGCTGTCATTGCCTTTACTTCTCAAAACCATAAGCTAAAGATGTATCCAAATCCTGCAAAGGATGTTCTTTATATAGAACATGGTGCAGCAAGCGGGGATGAAATGATATACCTATACAGTTCGGCAGGCGTACTGGTAAAGCAGGTTAAAGTTTTAAAAAACGAAACGGTATCAAAACTGGATTTAAACGGATTGCCTGCAGGTAGTTATGTTGCCTGTTACGAGATAAAGAATACCAGGGATTCTCACACGTTTGTTATTCGATAATAATTCATAGCCTTACTCCGTCTGCTGGTCAGCAATCCCTTCAACTCTTTCATTGAAAGCCGCCTGCCTGGAACAGGCTTATACTGGCGGTGTATTGAAATCATCAATTCAAACGATATTCTTTAATTCATACCGTTAAAAACAGTACATTACATTGGCGCTTTTAGTTTCGCCACCCTTACCTTATCTGATTGCTTCGTCCCCTTGCAAACGCCAATTTTTCATTTTAAAAACGAAACACATGAACGGAACCAAAACACTACAGCAAACGGCTGTCAATCCCAACAAAGCTCTGTGGGAAAAAGGCGACTTTACTCAATTGGCCGCAACCATGCGTGAAAGCGGCACGGCTCTTATTGAAAAACTAAACATTGACAAAAGCATGCAAGTGCTTGATCTTGGTTGCGGCGACGGCACTACCGCCATTCCTGCTGCCAGGCTTGGTGCCAATGTACTGGGTGTAGATATCGCAAGAAACCTTGTTGAAGCTGGGAACAAACGTGCAAAAGCAGAAGGATTGAACAATTGCACCTTTCGCGAGGGCGATGCCACTAACCTGAAAGGATTGGAAGATGAAAGCTTCGATGTAACGATCAGTATTTTCGGAGCTATGTTCGCACCCAAACCTTTTGATGTAGCCAAAGAAATGGTGAGGGTTACCCGTAAGCGGGGCTTCATTGTTATGGGCAACTGGATACCGGGCGATCCCACATTAGTTGCACAGATATTGAAGATCAGTTCTGCCTACACACCTCCGCCACCGGAAGGGTTTATCAGTCCGATGTTATGGGGAGTAGAAAGCCACGTGATCGAACGCTTTGGTAAAGCGGGTATTCCACCTGAAAATATCTCCTGCGTGAAGGATACATTCACCTTCAACGCTCCGTATTCTCCATCTGTATTTTTAGAGAAGTTCAAAAATTATTATGGTCCTACCATGAATGCATTTGAAGCAGCAGAAAAGAATGGCCAAGGACAGGAACTGCAAAAAGAATTAGAAGAACTTTTTATCAGCCAAAATCAAAGTGATGATGCGGACAAGACTTCTATTTCTGCTACCTTCCTTCGTGTGACGGTAATGCGGTAATGAACAAAAGTGTTGAATGCCTGCATCAAGATAGAATGGTTGGTGCAGGCATTTGTTTTTGGTAGTTGACTTTTCGTTTAAGCAGTATCGTTATAGGTTATTGTTCGTTATAAAGTACTGATCATATCTACATCTTCTTCTGCCACCGCTTTTCTGCTTGTTCGTTTTACAATAATTTTTCTTCCGAATAAAAGCATGGCAAATGCCGTGACTGCGCATAGAGCCATCATTCCCGACATGGGCAAAGCAGTTCCGTTTTGCAACACACTTACCAGGGCTGATGCACCGGCGCCAATTCCCATTTGAATGGCACCCAGCAAAGCCGATGCATTACCAGCATTATGACCGAACGGCGCCAGCGAAAGTGCCGAAGCATTCGGAAAGATCAATCCCTGGCAACCAAGAAAAAGAAAGATGAGAAAAATGGTGAGATATAAATTGCTCCACTGCAGGTAGGTAAGCAAGAGGGCTATAAGTCCAATGCTGCTTTGACAAAATGAAGCCACCTTAATAATTTGTTCGCTCCTGTGCCGTTTCAATAACAAAGTGTTGAGCTGACTGGCACTGATGATACCAATTGAAATAAAAGCAAAGATCCACCCGTACTGTTTTTCATTCACTTTGAATAGTTCCATAAAAACATTGGGCGAACCACTCACATAGGCACTTAACCCGCCATAGGCAATGGCGCCCATTAATGCATAGGTATAAAACTGCGGATGCCTGATGATGCTCAGAAAACTTTTAATGATGGCGTTTGGTGCCAAAGAAAAATGAGGATCCGGTTTTTTGCTTTCCGGCAGTAAAAAATAAACGCCGGCCATAATCAAAAGGTTGACAAGGATGAGCACTCCAAAAACATATCTCCATCCCCATGCAGCGGTAATATATCCCCCAAGTGTGGGTGCAATAATGGGCGATACCGCCACCACCAACATCAGCGTCGAAAATATTTTGGCGTTTTCTTCTACAGAAAAAATATCACGCACAATAGCTCTTGATGCCACCATGCCTGCACATCCGCCCAGGGCTTGCAACAAGCGAAAAAGAATTAATGAATTCACTGAACCAGCCATGGCACAACCAATTGATGCCAACAGGTAAATACACAATCCTGCATACAATGGTTTCTTTCTTCCATACCGTTCCAACAAGGGTCCATAAATAAATTGCCCTGCAGAAATGCCGATGAAAAAGCTCGACAGTGAAAGCATTACCTGAGCAATAGAGGTATTTAATTCATCAGCGATTTCAGGGAATGCCGGCAGATACATATCAATAGACAAGGGACCGATGGCTGTAAGCAAACCGAGAATAAGGATGAGATAAAATTTTGTGTTCGTTTTTTTCACGCGGCAAAGGATCAAAAAATTATTCCTGATAAATATGAACTCAACAATGATAAAGTTTTTATTGTTGAGTTTTATCAGGTTATTGAGCATTCATAGTGCGATCAAATAATAGTACTTTATAAAACAGTAGGCCCATTTTAATATTACCCTTTGTTGAAACTTAGATTAACCTGGTTAGTGTTTACCTGCGGTCACTTCTGCTTAGATATTTTTAGAATCATGACGACAACTTTTGATGTGGCCATTGGTTGCCAGAGTTGTAACTAGAAAACTTGCTTTTTAAATGGTATAAAGTATTTATTAGCATCAAGATTTTGTTTTGCTAATATAAAACGAAGCGAGCCCTCCATTGACCTCGGTCATTAAATAACAGAATCACGGAAATTTTTTTCGGCGGATAAAAAGTTCGCATAGTTTGTGCAGTAGGGAGCCCGACAGATTGTTCACTACTCTTTTTGGGCAAAACAATCAACATTTAGATGCTGATCAGATAATCTTTTATTCAAACCATTAATTAAGTAAACAAGCCATTCTATGAAGAATTCTAAGATGTACCTTAGTACAGGGAAAACTATGCTCTTACAAGGTCTACTATTCGCGACACTATTTTCCTGCCAAAAGGAAGGACTCGAAACTCAACACTCTCCTGAAAGTTTTGAAGAGGTACCAACTGCAACCGGGACAATCTCAGCAGCAGCAACGGCAAATATCATTTACGAAGAGAATTTTGAAGGCAGCAATCCTTTTGGAACGTATGTATCTAAACAATTTGCAACTTCCTATGGGTTTACTACCGTTTCCACACCTTTATTTGACGGAAAGAAAGTAGGACGTTTTGAACTGAGGGACACTGATCCATTGTCGCATTCCGGCACCCGCGCCGAAGTGTCGTTTCCAACCCCGTCTGTATCCGACCTGCACCGATGGTATTCTTTTGCAGAATATTTTCCATCGGCTCAATGGAAAACAGATGATGCCGATGAAGTACTTGCGCAATGGCACCAGGGCGGTGGTTACAGTCCTTCTATTTCGTTGCGTGGCAAAAACGATCACCTTTGGCTCTATGTAAAGCCCACACCTTCCACTACCGAGAAGATTGATTTAGGTGCTATTCCCAAAGACAAATGGAATCAATTTGTATTTCATATCAAGCACTCTTCCGGCAGTGATGGTATTATAGAGCTTTACATAAACGGCAACAGAGTTTACAACCGGACTGGCGTTAGCATGTACGATCTCGCCAAATATGGCGCAACTGCGCCGAAGTTGAAACTGGGTATCTACAAATCGGATTGGAACAGTAAAACTACAAAAAGCAACATCAGGGTGGTGTATGTTGATAATGTTAGACTCGGCAATTCAAAAGCTACTTACGCGGAAATGGCGGCAAAGGGCTCTGGTACTGCTACGACTCCGCCGCCAACAAGTACTACCCCTCCACCGACAACCACAACCCCTCCGCCAACAAGTACTACGCCTACTATTTCTCCGATCACCAGCTTTACTTTAGTGAGTGCTCATACGGAGAAGGATGTTATGACGATTAGCAACGGTGCGTCGATCAGCTTAGCTACTATTAAAAAACTGACTGGAGCCCACAAGCTGAATATCCGTGCCAATACTAACTCCTCTACGGTGAAGAGTGTGAAGTTTGAATTGAGTGGTGCACAGAGCCGGGTGTACACAGATAAGGAAGCTCATTTTGCTTTGTATGATAACAGCGGTAGTAACTATTATTATGGAGACTGGAACCCGCCAGCAACAGGTAGCTATACCCTGAAAGCAACTCCGTACACTACAGCAGATGCTTCAGGAACAGCCGGGGTTTCCAATTCTATTATATTCAGTTTTGTTAACTAATCATCTCAGGAATTGAATTGGCATCTAAAGGAAAAGGTAGCATATCAATGCTACCTTTTCTGTTTTTATGCCCCGTAAATCGTCCTTTGTCTTTTTCTGTTCATGAGAAAGCTTAATTCACAATTACAATTCTTTGTGTCTCATACTTATCATTATCCTTTATTGTGACGTAATGCACACCCGCGGAAAGTTTTGCAGTAGGAATAGAGATAGCACCTGCAAATGTGGAAGCATACATTGTTCTGCCGTAAGCATCAACTACCCAAACTTCAACTGTTCTATTTGAAGTTGTTTGTATTATGATGTTAGTACCTCTATTTGCCAGTGTCGGGTAGATTTTAGTAGAAAAGGGTTGAATTTCCTGCCTTGTTGAGAGGACTTGTACTGCAGGCGCCGAAGCTTTGTCTGAAGCCAAAACGCTTACTACCTCATTGGGCAAGCCTGGGTTTATTTTTGTGGCTAAAATAACCACATCCGGATTGTAGACCTGATGAGTGCTGGAAGCGAAATTATATATAGGCCCTCCACCGCTGATTAAAGTTTTGACAATGCCAAAAGAAATGCTGGATGTTTTGCTTTCTTTATAAACAATGTCTCCTCCATTGGTTTGCGTGGTATAAATTACTTTTACCTTTCCTAATTGTTCATTCACCACTACAATGGGCTGTGTGCCACCTTCGCTTCCTGTTGCTACTGTGTGGAGATCATCCCAGGTTCCATTGGGGTGTCTTACCAAAAGCCCCACGATTGGTAAGGCTGCAGAGTTGTAACTGGTTTTAATTGCGGCATACAAGGTACCGTCACTTGCTACTACCATACTTATGTGATCATCTGCCATGCGTGGATTACCTGAAATTGCTGACTGGGAAGCTGGCATCTCATCTGAAGACCAATCTGCCGGAGCACTTGCATCGCTATGGGTTTTAAAGCCAAACAAACCTGTGGTCTGATTGGACCAGAGCACACCAATCTTGCCAGGTAGCTTAGTAATGGCACTGATATCATCATTACTGATATTTGTAGCAATTGTAATAGGCGCACTCCAGGAAGTATAATTAGGCCCATCACTATACCAAACCAATACATCTCTGAATCCTGCTGTTGCACTTTCTTTAGTTGAAGTTGTCCACAACCTGCCTGTTCCATCTACGGTTATTGTTGCTACTTCTGTACCTGCAGGAAAACTTATTGGTGTAGCACTGGTCCTTTGGCTCCAGCGTTTGTAAGTGCCGTTCGCCGGATCATACTCTATGGAAACAAGTTTAGATTCCAGCGTACCCCTGTATATCAGGATATGTACCAGGTTGCCAACTACCCAGCAATCCGTTCTGCCGCCATCACTGAAGCTCAAAACATCCGTCCATGTTGTACCATCCAAACGGTAAATATGCGTGCCTCCCGCTGCCGGATTTATCGCACACCACCATTTCCCGTCATAATACCAGGTCTTCCCCTGGGGCTTGAACTGCGTATCGCTATTAAAAGGAATGGAGGAAAGCGGGGTTACAGATACAAAGCCATACGATGCAGTTAACGGAACGATAGTATAGCTTTCACCTGTGGTAAAACCGCCGCTTAAAGCATTACCTGTCGCATCCTTAATGCCGGTGCCTGCATCTTTGACGTCCAGTCGCAATGTTCCGGCGCCGCTAATTCCACTTACTGTTACCATATAGCTGTCTCCCGTGCCGGTAATAGTTGTGATGGTGCCGTTAACAGAACCTCCCTTAACTAGCCTAAAATC
>JAGIAB010000059.1:11658-11893 GCA_017745135.1 Flavisolibacter sp. | reverse complement strand
GGCCTTGGCTTCATGTTAGCAGGATTACTGAACTTGCTGAAATGCGCTTTGATTTTTTGTTCTGCTACCGAAGGATCAATATCACCCACCACAATTATAGCCATAAGGTTGGGCCGGTACCATTGTTTATAAAAGCTTTGCAGGGTTTCGGGCTTAAACGATTTTAAAATAGAGTCCTGCCCTATCGGTAAGCGTTCGGCGTATATTGAACCATTGAAAAGCCGTGGATAATACT
>JAGIAB010000059.1:5632-11648 GCA_017745135.1 Flavisolibacter sp. | reverse complement strand
GAAAGAAAATCCTCCTTTTCGTTATGCCTATACGGGTCTCTCTTCCTTCTTACGCGATTCCTCCAAAACAACGCCGCGTTCTTTTTCAATTTCTTCCTTATCCAGCAGGTTATTGAAGGCCCAGTCTTCCAGTACGGTAAATCCTTTTTCCACTACATCGGGATCATCGGATGGAATGGGCAGGATGTACACAGTTTCATCAAAGCCTGTATAGGCATTTAAATCAGCACCAAACTTTACACCTACTTTTTGAAGGTAGTTGACCAGTTCATTTTTGGGAAAGTTCTTTGAGCCATTAAAGCCCATATGTTCCATGAAGTGGGCCAGGCCTCTCTGGTCATTATTTTCCAGGACAGAACCAGCGTTGACAGCTAACCGTAATTCCAGTTTTTTCTCGGGCTTTGAGTTTTTGTGAATGTAATAAGTCATGCCGTTGGCAAGCTTGCCAATTTTTACATTGGGATCGGTTGGAAGCGGCTGATCTAATTTAAATTGACTGAGCGCATTAAGGCTTATTGTAAGAAAGAACAGGAAGCCAATAAGCCTGTGGTTTTGGAGTTGCATAAGCGTTAATTGAAGGTGAGACTACAATTTACGCAATTGTCTTATATAAAAATTCATCGGTTCCTGTGTTCCTGGTATTAGAATGTTAAAGTATTGCTGCTCCTTCAATGTCCTGGTCTCGTATGTTCCCATCTTATTCTCTTCGTTTGTTAGTTGGTGTTGATATCAATTTTTATCAGAAAAATAGTGTTGGAGATAAGTTTGATCAATTGCCGCAAAAGCCCATTGATAATGTCGCTGCCCCACCCCATCATTCACTGGTTAAACAAATAGTTTTGTTGTAGTAGCTGTTTGAATTGTAATGGCAATACGGAGAGGGTTCTAACCTGGTATTTGCCATTTTATGAATTCGGAATTATTCAAAACTTCAATAACACTCGTATGGCAACCGCAAAAGTAAAATTTGAAACAGTGGAGCAGTACATCAGCAGCTTTCCTCAAAATGTTCAGCAGGTTTTAAAAGAGGTAAGAACCTGTATCAGGAAAGCTGTTCCCGAAGCAGAAGAGGTCATCAGTTATCAAATGCCAGCGTTCCGGTTCAATGGATGGATCTTTTATTATTCTGCTTATACCAACCATTATTCCTTATCCTGCCCTCCTCCATTTACAGTATTTGAAAAATTTAAAACGGAACTTAAACCCTATGAGGTGTCTAAGAGTGCAATTAAGTTTCCACTGGATCAACCGGTGCCCAAAAACCTGATTATGGAAATGGCAAGGTTCAGAATGCAGGAGAACAATAAGAAACCAGGTAAAAAATAGTGAAGTTGCTGTTTGGTGCCGGGTTCTTGTTTCTTTGATTTGCGCAAGGCGCCGGATTCCACCCTCCAAATTGGCGTATCACCACCCTGCACTATTTAAACTTTATCTCCAGCTTTGTAATGGATATTTGATAACAAAACAAAATCATCAAAGTGGAGCAGCTACCACTATAAAAACGGGCGGCACCGAAAAGCCAAAAGAGTAGGAAAACAAAAATTATTTTATGGCAGACAACAGCGTTTCACTACACAGGGTTATAAAAGCATCTCCTGAAAAAGTTTTCCGTGCATTTACAGAAGCTAATGCAATAGCATCGTGGTTACCTCCGTATGGATTTATCTGCACGGTTCATGAAATGAATGCAACGATTGGCGGAAGTTTCCGGATGTCGTTTCATAATTTCTCTACCGGTAATGGCCACTCCTTTGGCGGAACTTATGTAGAGGTGAAACCGGGTGAGTTTTTAAAGTACACCGACAAATTTGATGACCCTAACCTTCCGGGAGAAATGACCACTACTGTCTGGTTGAAAAAAGTTATGGTAGGTACTGAAATTAAAATTGAGCAGACAGGCATTCCACCCATGATACCTGCTGAAATGTGTTATTTAGGCTGGCAGGAATCGCTGGAAAAACTGATCAAACTGGTAGAGCCGAATATTCCGGATGCGTAACCGGTAGCCACGAAGACACCAGGCATAAATCCAAAGGACTTTCTGACTTATGTTGTCTTCGTGGCAAAATAACAGAGCACTAGTTGTAAGAAAGAGGACAAAATACCCGGCATTTGCAGGGCTTACACCAATTGTTTTATACCATTTTTATATTCCCGCAACACATCTTTACACCGTTTTTATACCCTTCGTCATAGCTTTGTTCTGTCATTCATCATACTACGAAAAAAGTTTTTTTAAATAGGATCAGTAAGCAAAACCAGTACTTGTTCAGCACTCTGCTGGTTTTGTTTACTTCAGGCATCTGCTTTTCGCTTTACGATATCATTGGCTACAAAGTGGTGGCCTATATTTTACTGGTAACGCTTTCCATAATTGTACTGTTCTGCGATATTGTTCCTGTGGTTCTTTCGGCAGTACTCAGTGCACTCATCTGGAATTATTTTTTCATTCCGCCCCGCTATACTTTTCATATCGGAACTACCGAAGATGTTTTCCTGTTCACCATGTACTTTGTTATTGCAGTAATGCATGCGGTATTGATGTACAAGATTAAACAGATCCAAAAGATTGCTGTGGAAAGGGAAGAAAAGGCCAATTCGCTTAAGCTGTATAACACTTTGCTGAACTCTCTTTCGCATGAATTGCGGACACCTATTTCAACCATCATCGGTGCTTCGGATAATTTATTAATGGCAAATGGAAATTTATCGGAGGGAAGTAAACACAGCCTGCTTTCCGAAATATCCGTTGCCTCGCTGCGGCTCAACCAGCAGGTTCAAAACCTGTTGAATATGTCGAGGCTTGAATCCGGTGCGGTTCAATTAAAAAAAGACTGGTGCGATATTAATGAACTGGTGTACAAAACCATCGACAGGTTAGGCGAATATGCCAAACATCATGTGCTGGATGTTGAACTGCCTGATGCTCTTCCTTTATTCAAACTCGATGAAGGATTGATGGAGCAGGTATTGTACAATCTCGTTTTCAATGCAATCACCTATACACCTGAAGCCTCTGTAATCACCATAAAAGCACAGTGCAAGGAACAACAGTATTGCATCATTACAGTGGAAGATAACGGTCCCGGTTTTCCTGAAGGGGAGATCCATAAAGTATTTGATAAGTTTTACCGTATCGACCATTCCAAAACAGGAGGAACCGGTTTGGGATTATCGATTGCCAAAGGTTTTGTAGAAGCACATAGAGGAAGCATCGCTCTTGAAAATGCGCCGCTGGGCGGAGCTTTGTTTACCATCACCATTCCAACTGAAGTTTCTTACGCAAACGAGTTGAAACATGAATGAAGTGTATGTACTGATAATAGACGATGAGCCGCAGATACGGAACCTGCTCCAGATCACCCTGGAGTCAAACGGTTACAAGGTGCAACATGCAGCAACGGCAAAGGAAGGATTGGTGTTAAGCACCAATCATCCGCCCGATCTCATATTGCTTGACCTAGGATTACCTGATGAAAGCGGTCAATCCTTATTAAAAAAATTGCGGGGCTGGTACACTAAACCTGTTATGATCATTTCTGTGCAAAACGATGAGCGGGAAATTGTAAGTGCACTGGATAGCGGTGCTAACGACTATGTGATCAAACCTTTCAGAACCGGTGAGCTGCTGGCAAGGATCCGTTCTTCCTTACGTTTATCAGCCAATGGAGACGATGTTCCTGTCCTTAGGTTCAATGAACTGGAGGTGGACCTGATAGCGAGAACAGTCAGGAAAAACGGAGACGCCATTAAATTAACCGCAACCGAGTATGCCTTGCTTGCCTTATTTGCAAAGAACGAAGGCAAGGTGTTAACACAACAATATATTTTAAAACAAATCTGGGGGCCCTCCTTTACAGAACAATCTCAATACCTGCGGGTATACGTTGCCCAATTGAGAAAGAAGATTGAGAACGATGCCAACCACCCTGCACATCTGGTAACTGAAACAGGAGTGGGCTACCGGTTTCTTTCAGGCGCATGAGCTAAGCAATGTAAATAGTATGAGCAAGCAAATTAACAAGCTATCGGCAGCAGGTCTGCTGGTGGCACTGGGAATTATTTATGGTGATATCGGCACTTCGCCGCTGTATGTAATGAGCTCTATTGTGGGGAAAAGGGAGATCACGCAGGAACTGGTGTACGGTGGTGTGTCCTGCGTATTCTGGACACTGACCCTGCAAACTACTTTCAAATACATTGTACTGACACTGCAGGCAGACAACCGGGGTGAAGGCGGTATATTTTCTCTCTTTGCATTGGTAAGGCGTTATCGCAGATGGCTTTATTTGCCTGCTATTATTGGTGCAGGTACTTTGCTTGCCGATGGCATCATTACACCACCTATTTCAGTTTCTTCGGCAATAGAAGGGTTAAGCGGAGTACACCGTTTTGAAAACATCATTGCTCCGGGCAATGCCCTGACGGTAGGCATCATCATTGGTATTCTTTCACTCCTGTTCTTTTTCCAGCAGTTTGGTACTAACCTCATTGGAAGTTCTTTCGGTCCCATCATGCTTATCTGGTTTACCATGCTGTCGGTATTAGGTATCAGCTACATCAGCATGTACCCGTTTGTACTGAAGGCGATCAACCCGGTTTATGCTTATGACCTTCTCTCAAAATATCCTCATGGCTTTTGGTTACTGGGCTCTGTGTTTTTATGTACTACCGGTGCAGAGGCTTTGTATTCTGACCTGGGCCACTGCGGCAGAAGAAATATTCAATACAGTTGGATTTTTGTAAAGACGGCTTTGCTTTTAAATTATTTCGGGCAAGCTGCCTGGTTGTTGCTGCACAAGGAAAAATTTTTAAATAGCCTGAACCCGTTTTACGAAATGATGCCGCACTGGTTTTTAATGGTTGGTATCATCATCGCTACTTCCGCTACCATTATTGCCAGCCAGGCATTGATATCCGGTTCTTTTACATTGATCACCGAAGCCATGCGGTTGAATTTCTGGCCGAAGATCCGGGTAAAGCATCCTACGGTTGTGCGGGGACAGGTGTATGTGCCCAGCATCAATATCATTCTTTGGATTGGTTGCACCGCGGTGATGCTCTATTTTAAAGAGTCCAGCAAAATGGAAGCAGCTTATGGTTTTTCCATCACCATTGCTATGTTGATGACAACGATACTCATGTTCTATTACATGAAGTTTATAAAGAAATGGGTGGCGCCGGTCATCATTTGTATTCTCGTTGTTTTTTTAACGGTTGAAATATCCTTCTTTATTGCCAATGTCGCCAAGATTAAACAACGCTGGATGTTCCTCATTTTCGAAATAGGCATTATTGGCGTGATGTATGTTTGGTACCACGCAAGAAAGATCAAGAATCGCTATGTGGAGTTTGTACGGTTAGAACCTTATTTGTCCCTGTTGCAACAATTAAGTAATGATGCTTCAATACCAAAATACGCAACGCATTTGGTTTACCTTACTTCTGCAAACAATCCCAAAGAAATTGAACACAAGATCATTTATTCTATACTTAGCGGTAAACCAAAACGGGCAGAGATCTATTGGTTTGTTCATGTGGATACGGTGGATGAACCGTACACCAGCGAATACGCCGTAAAGCAAATTGTATCCAATGAAGTCATCAGGGTGGATCTTCAATTAGGATTCCGTGTATCGCCACGCACCAATATGATGTTTAGAAAAGTAATTGAAGAAATGGTACGCAACGGGGAAATAGCAGTAGACAGTAAGTACGAACGTTTGCAAAGAACCATCCCGGTTGGCGATGTGCAATTTGTAGTAATGGAAAAATTCCTTTCCAGCGATAATGATCTTCCATTGTATGAAAGAGTGATCATGAATTTTTATTTCTGGATCAAGGAAAAAAGTTTGAGCGAAGAGAAAGGGTTTGGATTGGATCAGAGCAATGTAGTGGTGGAGAAATTTCCTTTGTTGATTAACCCGGTGAGTTCTATTAGCTTAAAAAGAAAGAAAGGATCTGCGAAAATCGAACTTCAACAATAAATGATCTTCACCCCGTCATGAGCGTGGAC